>NZ_JBNNTI010000022.1:0-62919 GCF_050278625.1 Viridibacillus sp. NPDC096237
TTTGCGTTATTCATCTTAATTGAACCGCCGTATACGGAACCGTACGTACGGTGGTGTGAGAGGTCGGGAGTTAATTCACTCCCTCCTACTCGATTAGTTTAAACATGGATAGAGTAGTAAATGAATAGTGGACTATAGTGTTCTAATTTTAGCAGTCGGAGCTGAACAGGCGTGAAAGCAATTAGATGAGCATTTAAATTGCGTGTTTTTTAATAGGCTGTGTATAATATATTCAAATATAGTCAAAGATAGTCAAAGTCAGTGATGCAAGCGAGGTGGAATTTGAAATGCGTAATATCTCTGACATAATAGAAGGTTATTTGAAAGAGGTTATCGAATTAGGTGGAGAAGGACATATTGAGATTAAACGGAGTGAAATTGCTGATAAATTTCAATGCGTACCCTCCCAAATTAATTATGTGATAAATACACGATTTACCGCAGAGCGTGGCTATTTAGTTGAAAGTAAACGTGGCGGTGGAGGATATATACGGATTTTGCGCGTCAAAGCTAGTTCAAAAGCAGATTTAATTAATCAAGTGATTAAGCAAGTAGATGATGGTGCTTCACAAACTATGACGGATGATTTAATTTTCCGTTTAATTGACGAAGGTGTAATTACAAAAAGAGAAGCTAAAATGATGTTAGCAGCTCTTGATCGTTCTGTGTTACGAATAAATTTACCGGTACGTGATGAGCTACGCGCGCGTATCCTACAAGCAATGCTACTGACTATAAAATATGACAAGCAATTGTAAAAGAGGTGCGAGGGTATGATTTGTGAAAACTGTAAACAAAGACCGGCCACTATCACGGTGACACAAATGAAGAATGGTAAAAAAACGACAAGGCATTTCTGTGAAGTGTGCAATAAACAACTTGATTCTTTCCATTTGAACCTCGACTTTAATGCCGATCCAATTTCAATGCATAAACTTTTTTCAAATTGGTTTGGTACACCGAGTTGGTCAGTTGCAGCACCAAATGTAAACGAACAGAAAGCACAGGAATATGAGAATTGTCCGGAATGTGGTATGACATATCATCAATTTTTGAATGAGGGTAAATTTAATTGCCCTAGCTGTTATGAAACTTTTAAGGAGCAGTTACCTCAGGTCTTAAAACGTTTGCATAATGGAGCCGTGGAACACGTTGGAAAAGTGCCAGGTTCTATTAATGAGTTGTATCAATTAAAAAGACAAATTGAGGCGATTCGTATGGACATGAAAGTGGCCATAGAGGAAGAGCGGTTTGAAGATGCAGCGACTATGCGGGATGATGTCCGTGCTCTTGAAAAAAAGTTACAAGTAGGAGGTGAGTCTCAAGATGAACATTGAGCACTTTTTACACAATCCAACAACTAATTGGATGCAAGAAGAAGGGCAATATGGTGATATCGTCATGAGCACTCGCATCAGATTAGCGCGTAACCTAACGGATTTCCGTTTTCCAAGAGCATTTTCTGATGAAGAGGCAATGCAAATTGATAAAGCTGTTTCAAATGTCTTGATTGATGCAGATGATGAGGAAGAACATTTTCAGTTCTCTTACTTTTCTTTGCATGACATGCCAGCTTTACAGCGTAAAGTATTAGTAGAAAAGCATTTAATCAGTCCTCAGCTAGCGGATAAGGAGAGAGTTGGATCGGTTTTATTGTCAAAAGATGAATCCATAAGCGTAATGATTAATGAAGAGGACCATATTCGTATTCAGTGTTTGCAGCCGGGGTTACAACTAGCAAAAGCGTATGAAAGTGCCGATCAAATTGATCGACTATTAGAGCATCATCTACCGTATGCTTTTGACGATACTTTTGGTTATTTGACAAGTTGCCCTACAAATACTGGAACAGGTTTAAGAGCATCTATTATGATGCATTTACCCGCATTAACGATGACGAACCAAATCAGTTCTCTCATAAGTACGATGCCACGACTTGGTATGGTTGTGAGAGGAATGTATGGTGAGGGAACGGAATCGGTCGGCAATTATTATCAAATTTCCAATCAAATCACACTTGGTAAGTCAGAAAAGGATATTTTATTAGATTTGCAAAGTGTAACTGAACAAATTATTCAAAAAGAGACAGAAGCACGTACAGCATTAATAGAGCATGCGTCAATTGCTTTAGCTGATCGTCTCAATCGTTCTTTGGGAAATTTACTATATGCCAGAATATTAACGAGCGAAGAAGCTGCAAATTGTTTATCTAACGTTCGTTTAGGCATATATTTGGGTATAATCCAGAATATACCTATCGCTGTTTTAAACGAGTGCATGCTTTATATGCAGCCGGGCTTTTTACAACAACATGCAGGTACTACACTTCAAGCAAATGAACGAGATGTGTATCGAGCAAGTTTGTTGCGAGAGCGATTGCAATGCAATAGAGAATTAAAAAAAGGTCATTCTGACGAAGAGGGAGAGGATTCTTATGATGTTTAATCGATTTACTCAACGCGCACAAAAGGTGCTTCAACTAGCACAAGAAGAAGCAATTCGTATGAAACACGAATCAATCGGTACAGAGCACATTTTACTTGGCTTAATTCGTGAAGGTGGCGGCATAGCGGCTAAAGCGCTTGAAGCAATTGATATTAGCTCTGAAATGATAGAAGAAGGCATTGAGGAGTTAGTGGGTATTGGTACAAAAGACGTTGGTCCAATCGTACACTACACACCTCGTGCAAAAAAAGTAATCGAACTATCTGTCGATGAATCACGTAAACTAGGTCACTCGTATATCGGTACAGAGCACTTATTATTAGCCCTTATTCGTGAAGGAGAAGGCGTAGCAGCACGTGTTTTAAATAATTCAGGAGTTAGTTTGAACAAGGCGCGTCAACAAGTGCTACAGCTACTAGGTAGCCATGATCATGCACAAAATGCAAATAGTGCTACACAAGCAGCAAGTACACCAACTTTAGATAGCTTGGCACGTGATTTGACTCAAGTTGCAAGAGATGGTAGCTTAGATCCAGTAATTGGACGGAGTAAAGAAATTACACGAGTTATTGAGGTATTATCTCGCCGTACCAAAAACAATCCAGTTCTAATTGGGGAACCAGGTGTAGGTAAAACGGCAATTGCTGAAGGCTTAGCTCAACAAATTGTCAACAATGAGGTACCTGAAATTTTACGTGATAAACGCGTTATGACACTTGATATGGGAACAGTTGTAGCGGGCACAAAATACCGTGGTGAATTTGAAGACCGTTTGAAAAAAGTAATGGATGAAATTCGCCAAGCTGGCAATGTTATTCTCTTTATAGATGAACTACACACATTAATTGGTGCAGGTGGAGCAGAAGGTGCTATTGATGCATCGAATATCTTAAAGCCATCTCTAGCTCGCGGAGAACTACAATGTATTGGTGCCACAACGTTGGATGAATACCGTAAATACATCGAAAAAGATGCTGCATTGGAACGCCGTTTCCAACCTATTCAAGTAGATGAACCAACTGTTGAAGAAGCCATCCAAATTATTAAAGGTTTGCGTGATCGTTACGAAGCGCATCACCGTGTGAAAATAACGGATGAGGCCATTGATGCTGCAGCAAAAATGTCAGACCGTTATATTTCAGACCGTTTCTTACCAGATAAGGCTATTGATTTAATCGATGAAGCAGGTTCTAAAGTACGGTTACGCTCTTATACAACTCCTCCAAACTTAAAAGAACTCGAGCAAAGGCTAGAAGCAATTCGTTCAGAGAAGAACGCATCTGTTCAAAGTCAAGAATTTGAAAAAGCTGCTTCGCTTCGCGATACTGAACAAAAGTTAAAAGAAGAATTAGAATCTACAAAGAAAACATGGAAAGAAAAACAGGGTAAAGAAGAATCTAAAGTAACTGTAAATGATGTTGCTGAAGTGGTTTCTGTCTGGACGGGAATACCAGTAGCGAAGTTAGCACAAGAGGAATCTGCTAAGTTACTTAATCTTGAAGACGATCTGCATAAACGTCTCATCGGTCAAACTGAGGCAGTTGAAGCCATCTCTAGAGCTATTCGTCGTGCACGCGCAGGGTTAAAAGATCCGAAGCGTCCAATTGGTTCATTTATTTTCCTTGGACCAACTGGTGTAGGTAAAACGGAACTTGCTCGTGCATTAGCAGAAGTAATGTTTGGTGATGAAGATTCTATGATTCGCGTTGATATGTCTGAGTATATGGAAAAACATTCGACTTCAAGACTTGTCGGTTCACCTCCAGGCTATGTTGGGTTTGAAGAGGGTGGACAGTTAACAGAAAAAGTCCGTCGTAAGCCTTATTCTGTAATCTTACTTGATGAAATTGAGAAAGCACATCCGGATGTCTTCAATATTCTATTGCAAGTATTAGAAGATGGTCGTCTAACAGATTCTAAAGGACGCGTAGTGGACTTTAGAAATACAGTTGTTATTATGACATCAAATGTAGGAGCTTCAGAACTTCAATATAGAAAATCACTCGGCTTTAGCTCTGCAAATGCAAAAGACATACACAAAGATAATAAGAGCGTTACGATGGCGGAATTGAAAAAAGCATTCCGTCCTGAGTTTTTAAACCGTATTGATGAAATGATTGTTTTCCATGCATTACAAAAAGAAGAATTAACAAAAATCGTTGCACTTATGGCAAAACAATTAACTAAGCGATTACAAGAACAACATATCGAACTAGAGTTATCTGACTTAGCTTTAGAGAAAATCGCTAAAGAAGGCTATGATCCACAATATGGTGCTCGTCCATTACGTCGAGCGTTACAAAAGCATGTTGAGGACCGTCTATCAGAAGAAATTTTAAAAGGTACTGTATTAACAGGCCAGCGTGTAACTTTCGATGTCGAGAATGATGAGTTTGTTGTTAATATTAAAGAGCTTGTAACAAAATAATTCACTCTAATGATGAAGTTAAGTATATTGCTACTTAATTCATCAAAAGTCAGAGCAAACAGGGCATTCCGAACAACATGTTTGGAGTGCCTTGTTTTATAATGGAGAGAACAATAGAAGTATCAGTGGGAGGAAATATGGTTAAAAAGAAAACGAAATTTTTATGTAATTCTTGTCGCTATGAATCACCTAAATGGATGGGGAGATGTCCAGGTTGTGGTGAATGGAATAAGATGGTGGAAGAAGTTGAAGTGATTTCTAAAGGGCCTAGAGGAGCGTTCCAACATTCATCAAGTACTTCTCAAAAGGCAATGCCGATTATTTCGATTGAAACAGAAGACGCACCGAGAGTTGAAACTGAACTAAATGAATTAAATCGTGTACTTGGTGGAGGAGTAGTTCCAGGTTCTTTAGTGTTAATTGGTGGTGATCCAGGAATCGGTAAATCTACACTGCTCTTACAAGTTTCAGCGTTACTTTCTAATAAAGGCCATCGGGTTCTCTATATTTCAGGTGAGGAATCCATCCGTCAAACAAAATTACGTGCAGAGCGACTGGGTGTAAAGTCTGCAGAGTTATATATTTACTCTGAAACGAATTTGGAGTTTTTAAACCAAACAATAGAAGAAGTCCAACCGAAATTTGTCATAGTTGACTCCATTCAAACCGTGCATCATCCAGAAGTAACATCTGCACCAGGTAGCGTCTCACAAGTACGTGAATGTACAGCTGAGTTGATGCGTATTGCTAAAACAAAAAATATTGCCATTTTCCTTGTTGGGCATGTAACAAAAGAAGGACAAATAGCAGGTCCGCGTATATTAGAGCATATGGTAGATACGGTTCTTTACTTTGAAGGGGAGCGTCATCATACGTATAGAATACTACGTAGTCAAAAAAACCGTTTTGGGTCAACAAATGAAATTGCCATCTTTGAGATGTTACAGGGTGGTTTAAAAGAAGTGTTAAATCCCTCAGAATTGTTCTTGCAAGAACGTTCGCAAGGGGCTGCGGGTTCTAGTGTCGTTGCTTCAATGGAAGGGACACGCCCAATTCTAGTTGAAATCCAAGCTTTAGTGACTCCTTCAAGTTTTAACTATCCGAAACGCATGGCTACAGGCATTGATCAAAATCGTGTGTCGTTATTGATGGCTGTACTTGAAAAACGTATGGGTATGCTGCTACAAGCCCAAGATGCGTATATTAAAGTGGCAGGTGGTGTAAAGTTAGATGAACCTGCAATTGATTTAGCAGTCTTAGCAAGTATTGTTTCAAGCTATCAAGACCGTGCCGTGAGTGCAGGAGACTGTGTTATAGGTGAAGTAGGTTTAACAGGTGAAGTTCGTCGCGTATCACGTGTAGAGCAACGTGTGCAAGAAGCTGCTAAGCTTGGCTTTAAACGTGCGATTGTTCCGGCTTCTAACCTAGGAGGTTGGGATTTTCCAGCAGGCATTGAAGTAGTGGGGGTAGAAACGGTAAACGATGCACTGAAACTTTGCTTCCGCGATTTACGATGAAATCAATGAAAGGGACGGCTAATTGGCCGTCTCTTTTTTAAAAAGATTGGTTATTGGTTTGTAATTGAGAGGCGTTTTCTTTTTCTATAGGTTTAGTAATAATTCCGAAAGGTTTACCTAAAGGTAAAAATTCAAATCCAAAATGTTTGTTCAAAACATTTGCACCAGCTCCGTATAGAGATAAGATTGCGATACTACCAAACTCAGAATAAGCAGCTAGAAGGTGCATACCGTGTTCCATGATGCCTAGCGAACTAAGTGATAAACCAGCGAACAAGAAATTGATTAAGAAGAAAATGAAGAATAGTACTTTATTTGTTTCTAAAGCACCGATGGTCATAAAGATTGTGAAAACAAGGTATCCTATGTATACGAACCCTAATTGATGTACATCAGCGCTTTCTTGAAAAGTTAATCCAAAGGTTCCCGATTGAACAAACCAAGATGTAGCTACTGCCATCCAAAAAAGTCCATAAGCTCCAAAAGCAGTAGTTCCGAATGTATTATTATGTTTAGAATCTAGTAGAGAGGCATAAAATTGTGCAATACCGCCTAGGAATATTGCCCAGGGAATGACTAGGCCTACACCTTCAGTCCATCCTAATTTTTGAGATGAAGCCACAAGTGTAACAATTGCTAGTCCGAAAAGCCCGATGCCCGATGGGTCTGCTGTTGTAATTTTAATATCCTTGGTTTGATTCATAACATTCCTCCTGTTCTGTGTTATGAATTTTCTATAATATGAAGATTGTAACCGGTTTCAAAGTATGTGACACAGCGATGTCACATTTGACTGAAGGATGGTCATTAACGGGAGGGGTTTCGGTTGTAAAGAGCATATTTTATTTAATTTATAAATAAATTTTTTGTGTAAAAATCCAATTTTTCTAGATTATTGATAGTGAAAAGCAGAAAATACACGTTATTTAATTGATTTAATTTGTACGAGGGGTTTGTCGAGCAAATAAAAGGGAAACTATGTATAATTAAAATTATAAAGGAGGTGTTCATATTGTTGAAAATAGTTATTCAAGTTGCTTTCTTATTTATCGGAGGTACGTTGGGTTTATTATTTTTACCGCCATTATACGAAATCATTCATTTATCCTCAAACCCATGGCTAAATAATCCGTATGTATCCGTTGCAATCGGCGCATTCGTTTTATTTGCATTTTCATTTCTATTTTCCGATTCCTGTGTCCGATTTATTCGTTGGATGGAAGATAAGTTATTGAAAGCTCCAGTTGGTGATTTGTTATTTGGTACATTGGGGTTAATTGTAGGATTAATTGTGGCGTATTTCATTGGCTTTGCAATTGATAGTATCCAAATACCTGTTATAACGACAGTAATACCAATATTATTGTCTATTGTTCTCGGGTATTTAGGATTCCAAGTAGGTTTTAAAAAACGTGATGAATTGCTTCAGGCGTTTTCAGCAGCTAGAGCAAGTAATTTATCTAAAAAGAAAAGCACTGATGAAGCGGTTCAAGAAACGCCAGAAACTTCTTATAAGCTGCTAGATACGAGTGTTATTATTGATGGGCGTATTGCTGATATTTCGAGAACTGGTTTTTTAGAAGGTACATTAGTCGTTCCACAGTTTGTATTAACAGAATTACAACATATTGCAGATTCGTCAGATACACTGAAACGTACCCGCGGTCGCCGAGGTCTTGATATTTTAAGGACTTTACAAGATGAACGAGCAACGGATATTTTAATTACAGAAGTGGATTTTGATGATATTCAAGAAGTAGATTTAAAATTAGTTCGTTTAGCAAAAAAAATGAGTGGACAAATTTTAACTAACGATTTTAATTTAAATAAAGTATGTGATCTCCACAATGTTGCTGTCCTGAATATTAATGACTTAGCCAATGCAGTGAAGCCTGTTGTTATTCCAGGTGAAGAAATGCATGTAGTTGTTATTAAGGATGGTAAGGAACACAATCAAGGTGTCGCTTATTTAGATGATGGTACAATGATTGTCGTTGAGGAAGGGAAATCCTATATTGGCCAAGCAATTGTAGTCGTTGTGACAAGTGTTTTACAAACTTCTGCTGGTCGTATGATTTTTGCTAAACCAAAAAATAATGGTAAAGCAGCTTAATAGAAAACAAAAAGAGACAGGGCATTTTGCCTTGTCCTTTTCCATGAGTAGGACGTGAAAATTTTGAAGCAATATGACGTTATTTTACCTGCGGCTGGTAGCGGTAAGCGTATGGGTGCGGGACATAACAAGTTGTTTTTAGAACTGCGTGAAAAGCCGATTTTAATTCACACACTTGAGGTCTTTGAACAGGACTTTGCATGTAAAGGTATTTGGTTAGCAGTGAAGCCTGAAGAGCGAGAATATATCGGGTCACTCCTTACAAAATATAATATTAAAAAAGTAAAAGCACTACCGGATGGTGGCGCAGAACGTCAAGATAGCGTTTATTCTTGCGTTAAAAAAATAGAAGATGGTGAAATTGTACTCGTTCATGATGCAGCTAGGCCATTTATCACAATTCCGGTTATTCATAGACTACTAGCTGTTGCGGAAGAAAAAGGTTCAGCAATTGCGGGGGTGCGTGCAAAAGATACGATGAAAACGGTGGAAAATGGGGTCATAGTAGAGACGGTTGACCGTTCAAACTTATGGATGATTCAAACACCTCAAGCATTCCAGTTTTCAATTTTACAAGAAGCTGAACAAGCCGCTGAAAAGGATCGATTTTTAGGAACAGATGAAGCTATGTTAGTCGAACGTTTAGGACAAGTCGTCCATATCGTTGAAAGTAGCTACGACAACGTAAAGATAACAACAAAAGAAGACTTAGTATTTGGAGAGGCTATTATAAGCCAACGTATAGGAGGATAACTATGTTTCGAGTAGGACAAGGATTTGATGTACATGCATTTGAAGAAGGTCGACCATTAATTATCGGAGGTATTACAATTCCTCACGAAAAAGGATTAGTAGGCCATTCAGATGCTGATGTTTTATTACACACAATAACAGACGCTGCTTTGGGGGCAATCGGTGAAGGGGATATTGGTCGTCATTTCCCAGACACAGATCCTGCATTTAAAGGTGCCGATTCAGCAAAGCTATTAGAATACATTTGGAAAATCGTTGAAAACAAAGGATACGTACTTGGTAACGTGGATTGTACAATTATGGCACAACGCCCTAAAATGGCACCGTATATTGAAACTATGCGTAATCGGATTGCGGAACTTTTGAATGCAGAACCTAACCAAGTGAATGTTAAAGCAACAACAACTGAAAAACTAGGATTCACAGGCCGCGAAGAAGGAGTCGCTTCAATGGCGACCATTTTACTAATAAAAAAATGACTTCCTTTAATTTTTAAACTGGCAGTGGTAAAATGAACGAAGTGGATTTTTGCAGGAAACTAGGAGGATTTTATCATGACTAAAAAAGTTCGTGTTCGTTATGCACCAAGCCCAACAGGACATTTACACATTGGTGGCGCACGTACAGCTTTATTTAATTACTTGTACGCTAGACACCATAATGGAGATTTCATCGTTCGTATTGAAGATACAGATATTGAGCGTAATATCGAGGGCGGCGAAGCTTCTCAATTAGATAATTTAAAATGGTTAGGTATGGAGTATGACGAATCAGTCGATATTGGTGGACCATACGCTCCATATCGTCAAATGGAACGTTTAGATATCTATCGTGACCATGCGAATCAATTAATTGAAAAAGGTATGGCTTACAAATGCTTCTGTACTTCAGAAGAATTAGAAGCTGATCGTGAAGTTCAAAAGTCAAGTGGTGTAGCTGCTCCAATGTACAATGGGAAATGCCGTCACTTATCTGCTGAAGAAGTCGCAGCTAAAGAGGCTGTTGGTGGTGAAGCGTTCACAATTCGTATGCGCGTCCCTGAAGGCGTTACATACAAATTCAACGATTTAGTTCGAGGTGAGGTATCATTTGAATCTAAAGACGTTGGTGACTGGGTACTTGTCAAAGCAAATGGTATCCCAACTTACAACTATGCAGTTGTATTAGATGATCACTTCATGGAAATGACACATGTATTCCGCGGTGAAGAGCATTTATCAAATACACCAAAACAATTAATGATTTTTGATGCGTTTGGTTGGGAAGCACCAAGCTACGGCCATATGACTTTAATTATTAATGAAAATCACAAAAAATTATCAAAACGTGATGAATCAATTATTCAATTCGTATCACAATATCGTGATCTTGGTTATTTACCAGAAGCAATGTTCAATTTCTTCGGTTTATTAGGTTGGTCACCAGAAGGTGAAGAAGAAATCTTCTCTAAAGAAGACTTTATCCGTCTATTTGATGAAAAACGTCTTTCAAAATCACCATCTATGTTTGATAAACAAAAATTAACATGGATGAACAACCAATACATTAAAAAATTATCACTTGAAGAAGTTGTAGACCTTGCGTTACCACATTTACAAAAAGCAGGTCTATTACCAGCTGAGTTAACTGAAGAACAACATGCTTGGGCATCTGATTTAATCGGCCTATATCATGAACAAATGAGCTTCGGTGCTGAAATTGTTGAGTTATCTCAATTGTTCTTTTCGGAGGAACTTGCATACAATGAAGAAGAAAAAGAAGTATTAGCTGGTGAACAAGTTCCTGAAGTAATGGCTTCATTCAAAGTACAATTAGAAGGATTAGAAGATTTTGAACCAGGAACTATTAAAGCGGCTATTAAAGCGGTACAAAAGGAAACTGGTCACAAAGGTAAAAATCTATTCATGCCTATCCGTGTCGCTACAACTGGTGAAATGCATGGCCCAGAACTTCCAAACTCAATCGCATTACTAGGTAAAGAAACTGTCATTAAACGTGTCGAACAATTTATTAAGTAATTTAGTTTGCTTTTTTCTAGCTTCATTGTAAAATGAAGCTACTATCGATATAAAAGCGTTGAAGAGGAGAAGTATGTAGAACAAGCTCTTTAGAGAGGACCATCACTGGCTGAAAGTGGTCTGAGCCAATGTAATACAGAAATGCACCTCTGAGCACTAAGCTGAACGTTGAGTAGGTTTAGTCGGTAAGTCACCGTTATAGACTTTAAGCGGGAAGTGTTTCTTAAATGCTTCCAACCAGAGTGGAACCGCGCATATCCAGCGTCTCTGTCCTATAGGGCAGAGGCGTTTTTATTTTGAAAAAAGAGGGGAGCTTTGAATATATGTTCAAAACTATAAGGGAAGATGTTGCGACGATTTTTGAAAATGATCCAGCTGCACGTAGCACCTTGGAAGTTGTGCTAACTTATTCTGGTTTGCACGCGGTATGGGGACACCGCGTTGCACATGCTTTTTACAAGCGGAAATTTTATTTCATGGCGCGTTTTATATCTCAAGTAAGTAGGTTTTTCACAGGGATTGAAATTCATCCAGGTGCCAAAATTGGCCGCCGTTTCTTTATTGACCATGGTATGGGGGTTGTTATTGGTGAGACTTGTGAAATCGGCAATGATGTTACCTTATACCAGGGAGTCACACTTGGTGGTACAGGGAAAGAGAAGGGTAAGCGCCATCCAACACTAGAAGATAATGTACTTGTTGCAACAGGTGCAAAGGTACTTGGTTCTATAACTGTCGGTGCAAATAGCAAAATCGGTGCAGGTTCTGTTGTGTTAAAAGCTGTACCACCTAATGCTACTGTCGTCGGTATTCCAGGGAAAATCGTCATTCAAGACGGTATCAAAGTAGAGAATAAGCAAAAACTAGATCACCAAAATATTCCGGATCCAGTAGAAGATCGCTGTTCAACTTTAGAAAATAGAATTGAAGAGCTTCAGCAACAAATTGGACTATGCAAAAAGGAGATGTAAATCACATGGCTGTTCAAATTTTTAACTCATTAACTCGACAAAAAGAGGATTTCGTTCCACTTGAAGAAGGAAAAGTGAAAATGTATGTATGTGGTCCTACTGTTTATAACTACATTCATATTGGTAATTCTCGTCCTGTAATTGTATATGATACAGTACGTCGTTACTTAACTTATAAAGGTTTTGAGGTTACGTATGTATCGAATTTTACAGACGTTGACGATAAAATTATTAAAGCGGCAAATGAGCTTGGAGAAGATGTATCTGATTTAACAAATCGCTTTATTCGAGCTTATTTTGAGGATATTACAGCGCTGGGCTGCCAAAAAGCAGATTCACATCCACGTGTTACAGAGCATATGGATCAAATTATTGAATTTATCGCGGTGTTAATTGAAAAAGGTTATGCTTACGAGTCTCAAGGAGACGTATATTATCGTCCACGTAAATTTGAAGGCTATGGTAAGCTTTCTCATCAGTCTGTAGATGACTTGAAAGTTGGAGCTCGTATTGAAACAGGTGACAAAAAAGAGGATGCTTTAGATTTTGCTCTTTGGAAAGCAGCTAAACCGGGTGAAATCTTCTGGGAAAGTCCTTGGGGCGAGGGTCGACCTGGCTGGCATATTGAATGTTCTGTAATGGTACATGAGCATTTTGGTGATACTATTGATATCCATGCAGGTGGGCAAGATTTAACATTCCCGCACCATGAAAATGAAATTGCTCAATCTGAGGCATATACAGGCAAACAATTTGCACGTTATTGGATGCATAATGGCTATATTAACATCGACAACGAAAAAATGTCTAAATCACTTGGTAACTTCATACTTGTGAATGATATTCGTAAGCAAATTGATCCTCAAGTATTGCGTTTCTTTATACTGTCAGTACACTACCGCAATCCAATTAACTTTGCGCAAGATTTAGTTGAAGCTGCAGCTGCGGGGTTGGAACGTATCCGTACTTCTTATAACAACTTGCAACATCGACTAACTGCAACAGCTAATTTAGGTGAGGAAAAAGACGAGTGGTTAGCAAGTATTGCTGAAGTAAAAGAACAGTTTGAAATTGCAATGGATGATGATTTCAACACAGCAAATGCAATTGCAGCACTATTTGAATTATCAGCAACTGCCAATAAATATTTACTTGAACAGAACACGAATGAAGAAGTATTAACGAAATTTGCCGATACTTTACGTGCATTGGCTGATGTGCTTGGTATTGAATTAAATGTAGTAGAAGAATTACTTGATGAAGAGATCGATGCGCTTATTGAAGAACGCATTCAAGCGCGTAAGGATCGTGACTTTAAACGTGCTGACGAAATTCGTGATCAACTAAAAGATATGAATATTATTTTAGAGGATACACGCCAAGGCATTAGATGGAAACGAGGTTAATGGCAGTGGGAGAGCTTCGTAACCAAGATGTCAAACAGTTAAATGCATTAGCATTAGCGTATATGGGAGATGCCGTATTGGAAATCGCAGTACGTGAGCATCTTCTACGCTCTGGACGTGTCAAACCGAATATTCTTCATAAAGAAGCTACTCATTACGTTTCTGCAAAGGCTCAATCAAGTGTTATTCACAGAATGATGGATGAAGAGTATTTTTCAGAAGAAGAAATGGCAGTCCTAAAACGCGGTCGCAATGCAAAATCAGGTTCGGTACCAAAGAATACCGATGTTCAAACATACCGCTATAGCTCGGCGTATGAAGCTGTAATTGGCAGCTTATATTTAACAGGTCAAATGGATAGAGTAAATGAAATAATCCAATATACAATTGATATTATTGAAGAATCAAAAGGAGTGTCAAAAGATGACGGAAGAACAGTCAAATGAGATGATTGCCGGGAAAAACCCGGTATTAGAGGCACTTCGTGCAGCAAGAGAAATGAATAAAATTTGGATTGCAGAAGGTGTTCAGCATGGTAGCTTGACAGAGCTTCTTGCATTAGCGAAAGAACAAGGAATTATCGTACAATTTGTTCCAAAGAAAAAATTAGATCAGTTAACAGATGCTAATCACCAAGGGATTGTGGCCTCTGTTGCGGCTTATAAATATGCTGAATTAGATGACTTATTTAAATTAGCAGAAAGTCGTGGAGAAGATCCGTTTTTCCTTATTCTCGATGAATTAGAAGATCCACATAATTTAGGTTCTATTATGAGAACGGCAGATGCTGTGGGTGCTCATGGTATTATTATTCCAAGACGCCGTGCAGTAGGTTTAACAGCGGTTGTTGCGAAAGCATCTACGGGTGCGATTGAACATATTCCGACTGTTCGTGTCAATAATCTTTCACAAACAGTAGATGAGTTGAAAAAACGCGGTGTTTGGATCGCTGGGACAGACGCAAAAGGCTCAGCAGACTATCGTAAAATGGATGCAACTTTGCCGCTAGCTGTCATTATCGGCAGTGAAGGAAAAGGTATGAGTCGTTTGTTGAAAGAAAAATGTGATTTCCTATACAATTTACCAATGGTCGGTCATGTTACATCACTAAATGCATCAGTTGCTGCTGCTTTATTGATGTACGAAGTATTGCGTAAACGCCAAGAAGTTTAAGGTGAATGCCATGGATATACTGTTGGTTGATGGTTATAACATTATTGGTGCTTGGGAAGAACTCCGAAGATTAAAAGAGCAAAGGCTAATAGATGCGAGAGACCGACTGGTAGAAATGATGGCAGAGTATAAGGCGTATTCTGGCTGGCGCGTCATTGTGATCTTTGACGCGTACCTCGTGCCAGGAATTGAAACAAAAAATGTGCAACATGACGTAGAAATTATATATACTAGAGCTAGAGAAACTGCGGATGAAAGAATTGAAAAACTTACTGCTTCTTTAAGTGGTAAAAGGGTCCGTATTTATGTAGCGACATCTGATATGACAGAACAAAATGTTATTTTCGGGCATGGAGCATTAAGAAAATCGGCTAGAGAATTAGAAATTGAAATGCAATCCACGCAATCTAAAATTACGCAAACAGTAAGAGATATTCAAGTGCAAAAGCCCAGTTCTAAGATACAATTAAGAGATGATATTGCTGCAAAGTTTGAGTTATGGCGAAGAGGAAATAAAATGAATGATTGACTGATATTTTCCAATTCCGTTATACTGTTTTTAACAATGCTAGCGCAATTGGAGTGATACTATTGATTATTAGCGATCATTTACACTTGAAGCAGCAACAACAATATGAGCAATATACTGACGAAGAGCTTGTGGGAATGGTCCATAGTGGTGATAGCGAAGCATTAGACTTCCTCATTACGAAGTATAAATCATTCGTTCGTATGAAAGTGAAGTCGTATTTTCTCATTGGTGCTGATAAAGAGGATATTGTGCAAGAAGGTATGATTGGGCTGTATAAAGCTATTCGCGATTTTAAAGGAGATAAGTTATCCTCTTTCAAAGCGTTCGCGGAACTTTGTATTACACGTCAAATCATCACTGCAATAAAAACTGCAACTAGACAAAAGCATATTCCACTTAATTCATACATCTCATTGGACAAACCGATTTTTGATGAAGAATCCCAACGCACGTTAATGGATGTGCTAACGGGTTCGGTTGTCGACGATCCAGAGGAGCTTATCATTCATCGTGAAGAATTTAGCTACATGGAAGAAAAAATTGGAGAAATATTAAGTGATCTTGAACGTCAGGTGTTGGCACTCTATTTAGATGGACAATCTTATCACGAAATTTCTGCTGAATTGAACAGGCATGTGAAGTCAATAGATAATGCCTTACAACGGGTAAAAAGGAAATTAGAACGTCATTTAGATATTGAGTGATTGCAAGAATGCTAGCTGTAGGCAAGTTGACAGTATTTGTGATAGGTGTTAGTCTTTATAAGGACAAATGCCGAAAAGGTGATAAAATGGCAAAAAAAGTCGTGCTTAGCTGTGAAAAGTGTGGTTCAAGAAACTATTCACTTCCTGCATCTAAAGACAGTACAACTGCAAGGATGGAACTGAAAAAATATTGTTCTCACTGTAATGAACATACATTACATAAACAAACTAGATAATACGATTCGCTTTGTATATATGATTTTATTCGGGGGTTAGTTAGATGGGTAAGATTAGTAACTTTTTCCGCGGTGTTATGTCGGAAATGCAAAAAACAAGCTGGCCTAAGCGTAAAGAACTTACGAAATACACAATTGTTGTAATTTCAACTTTACTTTTCATGGCTGCGTTTTTCATGTTAGTAGATTTAGGGATTTCTAAATTATTCCGCATGTATTTGGATTTATGATTGAATTAATGTTAATATTTTTGAAATGGCCCGTGAATGATCTGTAACGGGTTTTTTCATTTGCCTTTAGCGAAGGAGGGAAGGACGAGTAGTCCTATCTATTATGGAAAAAAATTGGTATGTAGTTCATACTTACTCTGGTTATGAAAATAAAGTTAAAGCAAACCTAGAAAAACGTGTTGAAACTATGGGTATGCAAGATAAAATTTTCCGTGTCATCATTCCTGAACAGCAAGAGACGGAAGTTAAAGATGGCCGCAAAAAAGAATATATGCGTAAGACATTCCCTGGTTATGTATTAGTGGAATTAATTATGACAGATGACGCATGGTATGTAGTGCGTAATACACCAGGTGTTACTGGATTTATCGGTTCATCAGGTGGTGGGGTAAAACCTACACCGTTATTACCTGAAGAAGTTGAATTCATTCTTAAACAAATGGGTATGCAAGAAAAATCACTTGAAATTGATTTCTCTATTGGCGATCTAGTTGAAGTGTTGGAAGGGCCTTTTGCTCATTTCCAAGGTAAGGTCGAAGAGATCGTTGCTGATAAAGGAAAAGTGAAAGTAACTATTGATATGTTCGGTCGCGAAACTAAAATGGAATTAGATTACGATCAAGTGTTAAAAGTATAATTGACAATTATACTTGCCTTAGAAAGTTAAAAGTGTTATCATTTCAAAGGTCAGACTGTGATTTTTTGGACTGGCATATTTATTTTTAATGTTATCGGAATAAGCCGACAGACAGATATTGAGTGGGAGGGGCAACCCAATTACCACATCACGGACTTAAGGAGGTGTGTCTCGTGGCTAAAAAAGTTATTAAAGTTGTAAAACTTCAAATCCCAGCTGGTAAAGCAAATCCAGCACCACCAGTAGGTCCTGCATTAGGTCAAGCAGGTGTTAACATCATGGGATTCTGTAAAGAATTCAACGCTCGTACTGCGGACCAAGCAGGTTTAATCATTCCAGTAGAGATTTCTGTATTTGAAGATCGTTCATTCACTTTCATTACAAAAACTCCGCCGGCAGCAGTTTTACTTAAAGTAGCAGCTGGTATCCAATCAGGATCAGGTGAACCTAACCGTAAAAAAGTAGCTACAGTGAAACGCGATAAAGTTCGCGAAATAGCTGAAACTAAAATGCCAGACCTTAACGCTGCAACAGTTGAAGCAGCTATGTTAATGGTTGAAGGTACTGCACGTAGCATGGGTATTGTTATCGAAGACTAATCCCATTACTTGATAGAAGTATTGTTTTTGAGGGTTGCGAATGTTTCTAATAGTCATATTTGAAACTCGCAGCCTTTATTCGTGGGAGGTTTATTCCGTTACAACCACAATCAAGGAGGAAATTTAAAATGGCTAAAAAAGGTAAAAAAATGCAAGATGCAGCTAAACTAGTAGACCGTACTCAAGTGTATTCTGTACAAGAAGCAGTTGAATTGGCTAAAAAAACAAGCACTGTTAACTTTGACGCAACTGTTGAAGTAGCATTTAACTTAAATATCGATACACGTAAAAATGACCAACAAATCCGTGGGGCAGTAGTACTTCCAAACGGAACTGGTAAAACTCAACGCGTATTAGTTTTCGCTAAAGGCGAAAAACTTAAAGAAGCTGAAGCAGCTGGTGCAGACTTTGCTGGTGATGCAGAATATATTGCTAAAATCCAACAAGGATGGTTTGACTTCGATGTAATCGTTGCAACTCCTGATATGATGGGTGAAGTTGGTAAATTAGGTCGCGTATTAGGACCGAAAGGCTTAATGCCAAACCCTAAAACTGGAACAGTTACTTTCGACGTTGCTAAAGCAATCGCTGAAATCAAAGCTGGTAAAGTTGAATACCGCGCTGATAAAGCTGGTATCGTTCACGCTCCAATCGGTAAAGCTTCATTCGAAGCTGACAAATTAGCAGAAAACTTATCAACTCTTGTTGATGTAATTCTTAAAGCTAAACCTGCTGCAGCTAAAGGTACTTACATGAAATCAGTACATGTAACAACTACAATGGGACCATCAATCAAAGTTGATGCTTCTACTTCAGTTGCTACAAAATAATTTTTGATTGACAAATGACATCATATTTTGATATGATGAACAACGTTGTGAATCATCCATTTGTACCGTAGACCGTAGGGGCAAGTAATTGCTTAATTATCCTACCGAGGACAAAGGAACTCAGACTCTTATTTAAGATGATGACTTTCCGCCTCTTTGTCTACATAGACAGGAGGCTTTTCTTTTGTTGGTATAAATGACCCATTCTTATAGGAGGTGTCAAGATGAACAAAGCAGTTGAAGCTAAACAAGCTGTCGTTCAAGAAATCGCTGACAAGTTCAAAAGCGCTGCATCCGTAGTAGTTGTTGACTATCGTGGTCTTACTGTTTCTCAAGTAACGGAACTACGTAAACAACTTCGCGAAGCTGGTGTTGAATTCAAAGTATACAAAAATACTTTGGTACGCCGTGCTACTGCAGAAGTTGAACAAGAAGAACTTAATGAATTCCTTACAGGTCCAAACGCAATCGCATTCTCAAATGAAGATGTTATTGCTCCTGCTAAAATCATTAATGACTTTGCAAAAGCTAACGAACAACTTGAAATTAAAGCTGGTCTTATCGAAGGTACATTTGCATCTGCTGAAGATGTTAAAGCATTGGCAGAACTTCCATCACGCGAAGGTCTACTTTCTATGCTATTATCTGTGCTTCAAGCACCAGTACGCAATTTCGCTCTTGCAACAAAAGCTGTTGCAGAACAAAAAGAAGAGCAAGGCGCTTAATTTTAAGCGTAGCTTAATCTTCACGGCATAATATGCCAAAACAAAACTAATATTCCGTATAGGAGGAAATTATAATGAACAATGAACAAATCTTAGAAGCTATCAAAGCTATGACAGTTCTTGAATTAAACGATTTAGTAAAAGCAA
The DNA here is from genome assembly GCF_050278625.1 of Viridibacillus sp. NPDC096237. NCBI lineage: Bacteria > Bacillati > Bacillota > Bacilli > Caryophanales > Caryophanaceae > Viridibacillus > Viridibacillus sp. NPDC096237. Next base: position 19,465 of record NZ_JBNNTI010000022.1, read on the forward strand.
TCGAAGACGAATTCGGTGTTACTGCTGCTGCTCCTGTAGCTGCTGCTGGTGCTGCTGCTGGTGCAGTAGAAGAAAAAACTGAATTTGATGTAATCCTTGCTTCTGCAGGCGATCAAAAAATCAAAGTAATCAAAGTGGTACGTGAAATCACTGGTCTTGGCTTAAAAGAAGCTAAAGAAGTAGTAGATAACGCTCCTAAAGCTCTTAAAGAAGGCGTTTCTGCAGCTGACGCTGAAGAAATCAAAGCTAAACTTGAAGAAGTTGGCGCTAACGTAGAAGTTAAATAATTTCTACTTTCTATTTGAAAAAAGCTCGTCAATTCTGACGAGCTTTTTCTTCATTTTACGTGATGGAGGGCATTTTCTTGTCAGAACATTATTATTCAAAAAAACCTCAAGTCGGAAGTAATCCGAGTAAATGGAAATTCACTCTTAGGGGATTTTCTTTTGTATTTGAAACAGATGCAGGGGTTTTTAGTAAAAGCGAAGTAGATTTTGGCTCCCGTGTGTTAATTGATAGTTTTGAATTGCCTAATGTTGAAGGGTGTATTTTGGATGTGGGCTGTGGCTACGGTCCGATCGGCTTGTCTATTGCAAAAAGTTATCCTGAACGAGTCATTCATATGATGGATGTTAACGAACGTGCGGTTTCATTAGCGAAGAGAAACGCTGAGGTGAACGGGGTACAAAATGTGCAGATTTTTGAGAGTGATGGACTTTCCGCTGTTCAAAAAGAACAAGTCGCTGCCGTTATGACAAATCCTCCGATCCGCGCGGGAAAAGATACAATTTTCCGTTTTTATGATCAAGCTTTTGAAAAGCTTGTGGACAACGGTGAGCTGTGGATAGTTATTCAGAAGAAGCAAGGTGCACCATCGACTATTGCGCACTTAGAAGAGAAATTTACTGAGGTAACGGTCGTGGATAAGAAAAAAGGCTATTGGATTATCAAAGCCAAAAAATAATTTGTTAAAGTTTATAGATTGACTTGACAAATTAGCTGTGATATTATAATAAAATGCAAAAATATTAATTTGAATACGTCTGTCCTTTTGTATAAAAACTATATGAATATGGATAGACTTTTCAAAGTTATGTTTGGTTAATCGAAAATGAGCTCTTTAACGAACTCGTTTTCTTTTTGTCTTTCGATATCATACACCATTTGTATGATTTCGCAAAGACCTATTATCGCTTTATTGAGGGGTGAATGAGTTGACAGGTCAACTAGTTCAGTACGGACAACACCGCCAGCGTAGAAGCTTTGCGCGTATTAATGAGGTGCTGGAACTTCCGAATCTAATTGAGATTCAAACCGCATCTAACGAGTGGTTTCTTGAAGAAGGTTTACGTGAAATGTTCCGCGATATTTCACCGATTGAAGACTTTACAGGGAATCTTTCACTTGAATTCGTCGACTACAGTCTCGGAGAACCGAAATATGATGTCGATGAATGTAAAGAACGCGATGTTACTTACGCTGCACCATTACGTGTAAAAGTACGTTTACACAACAAAGAAACAGACGAAGTGAAAGAACAGGAAGTATTTATGGGCGACTTCCCATTAATGACTGAAACTGGAACTTTTGTTATCAACGGCGCGGAACGCGTTATCGTTTCACAATTAGTTAGATCACCAAGTGTATACTATCACGATAAAACAGATAAAAACGGTAAAAAAGGCTTCGGCGCAACAGTTATTCCTAACCGTGGAGCATGGTTAGAATATGAAACAGACGCAAAAGATGTTGTCTATGTTCGTATCGACCGTACACGTAAATTACCTGTAACAGTACTTTTACGTGCATTAGGTTTTGCTTCAGACCAAGAAATCATCGAGCTTATCGGTGATAATGAATATTTACGTAATACTTTAGAAAAAGATAACACTGAAAGTACAGAGAAAGCGTTGTTAGAGATTTATGAACGTCTACGCCCAGGTGAACCACCTACGGTAGAGAGCGCTAAAAACCTCCTGTACTCACGTTTCTTTGACCCAAAACGCTATGACTTAGCTAATGTTGGTCGTTATAAAATGAACAAAAAGCTTGATATTAAAAATCGCCTATTCAATCAAACAGTGGCAGAGACACTAGTTGATCCTGAAACAGGTGAAATTTTAGTTGAAGCTGGAACATTAATCGACCGTCGTGTACTAGATCGTTTAATTCCCCATTTAGAAAAGGGTATTGGTTTCCAAACAATGTCTAAAGTTGCAGGCGTTTTAGAAGGCGACGTTTTAATTCAAGAAATTAAAATCTATGCTCCTAATGACGAAGCACAAAAAGAAATTAAGGTAATCAGTAATGCATACGTAGAAGAAGAAGTGAAACATATCACTCCTGCCGATGTAATTGCATCTGTATCTTACTTCTTCAACTTATTATATGGTGTTGGTAACACAGATGACATCGATCATTTAGGTAATCGTCGTTTACGTTCTGTTGGTGAATTATTACAAAATCAATTCCGTATTGGTTTATCTCGTATGGAACGTGTTGTACGTGAACGTATGTCGATTAACGATACTCAATCTATTGTTCCACAACAATTAATCAATATTCGTCCTGTAATTGCTTCTATCAAGGAATTCTTTGGTAGTTCTCAATTATCTCAATTCATGGACCAAACAAACCCATTAGCTGAATTAACGCACAAACGTCGTCTATCAGCATTAGGACCTGGTGGTTTAACTCGTGAACGTGCTGGTTTCGAAGTACGTGACGTTCACTACTCACACTATGGTCGTATGTGTCCAATTGAGACTCCTGAGGGTCCGAACATTGGTTTAATTAACTCACTTTCAAGCTTCGCGAAAGTAAATAAATTTGGTTTCATTGAAACACCTTACCGTCGCGTAGACCCTGAAACAGGTAAAGTTACTGGTCATATCGACTATTTAACTGCTGACGAAGAAGACAACTACGTAGTAGCACAAGCGAATTCAATCTTAAATCCAGATGGTTCATTTGCTAAAGAAGAAGTTGTAGGTCGTTTCCGTGGTGATAATACTATCTTCAAACGTGAAAACGTTGACTACATGGACGTATCACCAAAACAAGTCGTTTCTGCTGCGACAGCATGTATTCCTTTCTTAGAAAACGATGACTCTAACCGTGCTCTAATGGGAGCGAACATGCAACGTCAAGCTGTTCCGTTATTAAATCCAGAAGCGCCATTCGTTGGTACTGGTATGGAACACGTAGATGCACGTGATTCTGGTGCTGCAGTAGTTGCAAAATATCCAGGTATTGTTGAACATGTTGAGGCTCGCTCTATTCACATTCGTCGCATTGAAGAAATCGACGGCAAAGAAGTAAAAGGCGACTTAACTAAATATAAATTACAGAAATTCATTCGTTCTAACCAAGGTACAAGTTATAACCAACGTCCAATTGTTAAAGTTGGCGACCGCGTAAATCCACGTGATATTCTTGCTGATGGTCCTTCAATGGAATGTGGTGAGCTAGCACTTGGCCGTAACGTAGTAGTAGGTTTCATGACTTGGAACGGTTATAACTATGAAGATGCCGTAATCATGAGCGAACGTCTTGTTAAAGATGACGTTTACACATCTGTTCATATTGAAGAATATGAATCAGAGGCTCGTGATACTAAATTAGGACCTGAAGAAATCACTCGTGATATTCCGAATGTTGGTGAAGAAGCTTTACGCAACCTTGACGAACGTGGAATCATCCGTATTGGTGCTGAAGTTCATGACGGAGATATCCTTGTAGGTAAAGTAACTCCTAAAGGTGTAACTGAATTGACAGCTGAAGAACGCTTATTACATGCAATCTTCGGTGAAAAAGCACGTGAAGTACGTGATACATCACTACGTGTTCCTCATGGTGCCGGCGGTATTGTTCTTGATGTTAAAGTCTTCAACCGCGAAGATGGCGATGAATTACCTCCAGGCGTAAACCAACTTGTACGCGCATATATCGTTCAAAAACGTAAAATTCGCGTAGGAGATAAAATGGCCGGACGTCACGGTAACAAAGGTGTAATTTCTCGTATTCTTCCAGAAGAAGATATGCCATTCCTTCCAGACGGCACACCAATTGATATCATGTTAAACCCACTTGGTGTACCATCACGTATGAACATCGGTCAAGTATTAGAGCTACATTTAGGTATGGCAGCTCGCTACTTAGGCGTTCACATGGCAACACCAGTATTTGATGGTGCCAACGAAGAAGATGTTTGGGAAACGATGGAAGAAGCGGGTATGAACCGTGATGGTAAAACAATTCTTTATGATGGACGTTCAGGTGAACCATTTGATAACCGAGTATCTGTTGGTGTCATGTACATGATCAAACTTGCTCACATGGTTGATGATAAACTTCACGCACGTTCAACAGGACCATACTCATTAGTAACGCAACAACCGTTGGGTGGTAAAGCTCAATTCGGTGGACAACGTTTCGGTGAGATGGAGGTTTGGGCTCTTGAAGCTTATGGCGCTGCTTATACTCTTCAAGAAATCTTGACAGTTAAATCTGATGACGTTGTAGGTCGTGTGAAAACATACGAAGCAATTGTTAAAGGTGAAAGTGTTCCAGAACCAGGCGTTCCTGAATCATTTAAAGTATTAATTAAAGAACTTCAAAGTTTAGGTTTAGATGTGAAAATGCTAACAATTGACGACGAGGAAATTGAGCTTCGTGACATGGATGAAGATGAAGATCTTCAACCAGCAGACGCGCTTAATATCTTGCCAAGCGCTGATGAAGAAGCACCAGTAGGATCTGTTGAATAATTATAAATAACAAATAATTGAATGGCGGGCAGGTCCATTAGGGCTTGTCCAGCTTTCCAATTATCATTAAATCAATCGTCGAGCTAAGAATAAAGTCGAAAAGACTTCATACTAAAGGGAGGTAGGCTCCTTGATAGACGTTAATAATTTTGAGTATATGAAAATTGGTTTAGCTTCACCTGATAAAATCCGCTCATGGTCTTATGGAGAAGTAAAAAAACCAGAAACTATTAACTATCGTACACTCAAACCAGAAAAAGATGGTTTGTTCTGTGAACGAATTTTCGGACCTACAAAGGACTGGGAATGTCACTGCGGTAAGTACAAACGTGTACGTTATAAAGGCGTAGTTTGTGATCGTTGTGGAGTTGAAGTAACGCGTGCAAAAGTACGTCGTGAGCGCATGGGTCATATTGAATTAGCTGCTCCAGTCTCACACATTTGGTATTTCAAAGGAATTCCAAGCCGTATGGGGCTTATTTTAGATATGTCTCCACGTGCATTAGAAGAAGTAATCTACTTCGCTTCTTATGTTGTAGTAGAGCCTGGCGATACTGCACTTGAGAAAAAACAATTGCTTTCAGAAAAAGAATATCGCGCGTATCGTGAAAAATACGGCAATACATTCCAAGCTGCAATGGGCGCTGAAGCAATTAAACGTCTTTTACAAGAAATCGATCTTGATAAAGAAACAGAATCTTTAAAAGAAGAACTTAAAACTGCACAAGGTCAACGTCGTACTCGTGCAATTAAACGATTAGAAGTTGTTGAATCATTCCGTCATTCTGGTAACCGTCCAGATTGGATGATTTTAGACGTACTACCTGTTATTCCACCAGAGCTTCGTCCAATGGTGCAATTAGATGGTGGACGTTTTGCAACAAGTGACTTGAATGATTTATATCGTCGAGTTATTAACCGTAACAACCGTTTAAAACGTCTTCTTGATCTTGGAGCACCTGGGATTATCGTTCAAAACGAGAAACGTATGCTTCAAGAAGCAGTAGATGCTTTAATCGATAATGGTCGTCGTGGCCGTCCTGTAACTGGTCCAGGTAACCGTCCATTAAAATCTCTTTCTCATATGTTGAAAGGTAAACAAGGTCGTTTCCGTCAAAACTTACTTGGTAAACGTGTTGACTATTCAGGTCGTTCGGTAATCGTTGTAGGACCTAGCTTGAAAATGTATCAATGTGGTTTACCGAAAGAAATGGCAATCGAATTGTTCAAACCTTTCGTTATGAAAGAACTTGTTGAGCGCGGTCTTGCTCACAACATTAAATCAGCAAAACGTAAAATTGAACGTATGCACTACGAAGTGTGGGATGTTTTAGAAGATATCATTCGTGAACACCCAGTATTACTTAACCGTGCACCAACTCTTCATAGACTTGGTATTCAAGCTTTCGAACCAACTTTAGTTGAAGGGAAAGCGATCCGCCTTCACCCACTAGTATGTACAGCATATAATGCTGACTTTGATGGTGACCAAATGGCGGTCCACGTTCCTCTATCAGCAGAAGCACAAGCGGAAGCACGTTTATTAATGCTTGCAGCTCAAAATATCTTGAACCCTAAAGATGGTAAACCTGTTGTTACACCATCTCAAGATATGGTACTAGGTAACTACTACCTAACTCTTGAACGTAAAGGTGCTCGAGGCGAAGGCGCTGTATTTTATGGTCCTGAGGAATTGATGGTTGCTTATGAAAACCATGAAGTTCACTTGCATACACGTATCGCTATTAAAGCTTCATCATTAAATAATCAAACATTTACAGAAGAGCAAAATAGCAAGCTGATATTAACTTCAGTTGGTAAGGTTATATTTAATGAAATTTTACCGGAATCGTTCCCGTACATTAATGAACCAACAATTACTAACTTGCAAGTTGAAACACCAGCGAAATATTTTGTTCCTACAAATACAGATGTTAAGAAATACTTATCAGAGGTTGATCCAGTTAAACCATTCACTAAGAGCTATTTAGGTAAAGTTATTGCTGAAGTATTTGCAAACTTCCACATTACTGAAACTTCTAAAATGCTTGACCGTCTTAAAGATCTTGGGTTCAAATATGCAACAAAAGCTGGTATTACAATCGGTATCTCGGATATCTTAGTATTACCGGACAAACAAGAAATTCTTGAAGAGGCTCAAGAAAAAGTTGATAAAGTATTGAAACAGTTCCGTCGTGGTTTAATTACAGAAGAAGAACGTTACGATCGTGTAATCTCTTATTGGAGTGCAGCGAAAGACGTAATCCAAGAGAAACTTATGAAATCATTAGATAGCTTTAACCCTATCTTCATGATGAGTGACTCTGGAGCCCGTGGTAACGCATCTAACTTTACTCAACTTGCTGGTATGCGTGGTCTGATGGCCAACCCGGCTGGTCGTATTATTGAACTTCCAATTAAATCTTCATTCCGTGAAGGTTTAACAGTATTGGAATACTTCATCTCTACTCATGGTGCGCGTAAAGGTCTTACCGATACAGCACTTAAAACGGCCGATTCAGGTTACCTTACTCGTCGTCTAGTTGACGTAGCACAAGATGTTATTGTCCGCGAAGATGACTGTGGTACTGACCGTGGTTTAACAATAGGTTCATTAAAAGAGGGTACAGAAGTAATCGAAGCTCTTGAAGAACGTATTCTTGGCCGTTATGTTAAGAAAACTATTCGTCATCCAGAAACAAATGAAGTTATGGTTGAGAGAAATGCATTAGTAACGCCAGAACTTGCTCGTAAAGTAATTGAAGCTGGAATTGAAGAAGTAACAATCCGTTCAGCATTTACATGTAACACTAAACATGGTGTATGTAAAAAATGTTACGGCATGAACTTAGCAACTGGTGACAAAGTGGAAGTCGGTGAAGCTGTTGGTATCATTGCAGCCCAATCTATCGGTGAACCAGGTACACAGTTAACAATGCGTACTTTCCATACAGGTGGGGTAGCAAGTAGCGATATTACACAAGGTCTTCCACGTATCCAAGAGATTTTCGAAGCGCGTAACCCTAAAGGTCAAGCGGTTATTACGGAAATTAATGGTACTGTAGTAGACATTGATGAAATTCGTGAAGGCCAAAAAGAAATTACAATTCAAGGTGCAGTAGAAACTCGTAAGTATTTAGCTCCTTATAATGGTCGTATAATAGTACATGTTAACGATCAAGTTCACCAAGGACAGACGCTTACTGAAGGTTCTATCGATCCAAAAGAATTAATTAAAGTAACCGATGTAGCAACAGTTCAAGAATACTTATTGAAAGAAGTTCAAAAAGTATATCGTATGCAAGGTGTAGAAATTGGAGACAAACATATCGAAGTAATGGTTCGCCAAATGCTTCGTAAAGTACGTGTAATTGAAGCTGGTGAAACAGATGTACTTCCTGGTTCATTACTTGATATTCACCAATTCTCTGAAGCCAATGCAGAGGCGTTGTTAAATGGAAAACTTCCAGCAACTTGTCGCCCTCTTATCCTTGGTATCACTAAAGCATCTCTTGAAACTGAATCATTCTTATCTGCAGCATCATTCCAAGAAACAACTCGTGTGTTAACGGATGCAGCTATTAAAGGTAAGCGTGATGAGCTTCTAGGACTGAAAGAAAATGTTATCTTAGGTAAACTTGTTCCAGCTGGTACAGGTATGCAACGATATCGCCAAATCAAAATCGAGGACAGCGAAATTGAAGATACTGACGCAGTTTTAGCAGAATAATAAAAAGGACCGGGAAGAAGAGGTTTTCCCTTCTTCTCGGAATTTTTATGATTTTAATTGACAATAAATACATTGAGTGATAATATATTTTAGGTTGATAGTTGATTGTCTATCATTTCGGAGGATATGCAAATGTCTTATGAAAAAGTCAAAAAGGCTAAAAAAACAATCATCGGTACTAAGCAAGCAGTAAAAGCAATGTGTACTGGTCATGTTACTGAAATTTTCGTTGCTCTAAATGCAGATGATCGAATTGCCACGCATGCGGTGCAATTTGCACAAAAAAATGGTGTTCCCATTGTATTTGTAGACTCGAAAAAAGAACTTGGTAGAGCCTGCGGAATTCAAGTAGGTGCTGCAGTTGTTGCAATTACTGAATGATGGTTTTTGTGTATGATACACAAAGACTTTGTTTTTTACCTAAAAATGAACCACCTGGATGTGTGGATTTAAACTGAAGATATGAAGGGAGGAAAAACCGATGCCTACAATTAACCAATTAGTACGTAAGCCTCGCCAATCCAAAAGTAAGAAATCAAACTCACCAGCGTTAAACAAAAGTTATAACAGCTTCCAAAAAGCTTTAACTGATGTTAACTCACCACAAAAACGCGGTGTATGTACACGTGTTGGTACAATGACGCCTAAAAAACCTAACTCAGCGTTACGTAAATACGCTCGTGTACGTTTAACAAACCAAATCGAGGTTAACGCTTATATTCCTGGTGAAGGCCACAACTTACAAGAACACAGTGTTGTACTTATCCGTGGAGGTCGTGTAAAAGACTTACCAGGTGTACGTTATCACATCGTTCGTGGTGCGCTTGATACTGCTGCAGTATCTGGCCGTATGCAATCTCGTTCTCTATATGGTGCTAAAAAACCAAAAGAAAAAAAATAATTAAAAATTAAGCTCTAATCGAAAGGAGGAAAACACATGCCTCGTAAAGGTCCTGTTTCCAAACGTGACGTGTTACCAGATCCAATTTATAATTCAAAACTAGTAACTCGTTTAATCAATAAAATGATGGTAGATGGTAAAAGAGGTACTTCTCAAAAGATTTTATACGGTGCGTTCGAATTAGTTCAAGAACGTTCTGGTAATAATCCAATCGAAGTATTTGAAGCTGCATTAAACAATGTAATGCCAGTTCTTGAAGTTCGTGCTCGCCGTGTAGGTGGTACTAACTATCAAGTACCAGTAGAAGTACGTCCAGAACGTCGTACAACTCTTGGTCTTCGTTACCTAGTAAACTACTCTCGTCTTCGTGGCGAAAAAACTATGGAAGAACGTCTAGCTAACGAAATTCTAGATGCTTCTAACAACACTGGTGCGTCAGTTAAAAAACGTGAAGATATGCACAAAATGGCAGAAGCAAATAAAGCATTTGCTCACTACCGTTGGTAATATAAAATCGGCTTAACCCCAATATGGAAGGAGAAATTTCCTATGAAACGCGAATTCTCACTTGAGAATACTCGTAATATTGGGATCATGGCTCACATTGATGCTGGTAAAACAACAACAACTGAGCGTATCCTTTATTACACTGGTAAGATTCACAAAATCGGTGAAACTCATGAAGGTGCTTCTCAAATGGACTGGATGGAGCAAGAGCAAGAACGTGGTATTACAATCACTTCTGCTGCGACAACAGCCCAATGGGAAGGCCACCGTGTAAATATCATCGATACTCCTGGACACGTAGACTTCACTGTAGAAGTAGAACGTTCATTACGCGTACTTGACGGTGCTGTAACAGTACTTGATGCTCAATCTGGTGTTGAGCCTCAAACTGAAACTGTATGGCGTCAAGCTACAACATACGGTGTTCCACGTATTGTATTCATTAACAAAATGGATAAAACAGGAGCGGATTTCTTATATTCTGTAGGAACTCTTCATGAACGTTTACAAGCAAACGCTCACCCTGTTCAATTACCAATCGGCGCTGAAGATGAGTTCTCTGCAATCATCGACTTAGTTGAAATGAAAGCTACTTTCTACGGCGACGAAAAAGGTACAGCAGTAACTGAAGGAGAAATTCCTGAAGAACATCGTGCACAAGCTGAAGAATACCGTGAAAAATTAATCGATGCTGTTGCAAGTGTTGATGAAGAAATCATGGAAAAATATTTAGAAGGCGAAGAAATTACTATTGCTGAACTTAAAGCGGCTATTCGTCGTGCTACGATCGCAGTAGAATTTTACCCAGTAATCTGTGGTACAGCATTCAAACACAAAGGCGTACGCCCTATGTTAAATGCAGTTATCGATTACTTACCATCTCCATTAGATGTACCAGCAATCAAAGGTACAGATATTGATGGTGACGTGGAATTAGAACGTCATTCTTCTGATGAAGAGCCATTCTCAGCTCTTGCATTCAAAGTTATGACTGACCCATTCGTAGGTAAATTAACTTTCTTCCGTGTGTACTCTGGAACATTAGATTCAGGTTCATACGTACAAAACTCTTCTAAAGGTAAACGTGAACGCGTAGGTCGTATCCTACAAATGCATGCTAACTCTCGTGAAGAAATCTCTAAAGTGTATGCTGGGGACATCGCAGCAGCAGTAGGTCTTAAAGATACTACTACTGGTGATACTCTATGTGACGAGAAAAACCTAGTTATTCTTGAATCAATGGAATTCCCTGAGCCAGTAATCTCACTTTCTGTAGAACCAAAATCTAAAGCAGACCAAGATAAAATGGGTCAAGCTTTACAAAAACTACAAGAAGAAGATCCAACTTTCCGTGCTCACACTGACACTGAAACTGGTCAAACAATCATCTCTGGTATGGGTGAGCTTCACCTTGATATCTTAGTTGACCGTATGCGCCGTGAATTCAAAGTAGAAGCTAACGTAGGTGCTCCAATGGTATCTTACCGTGAAACATTCCGTAGCTCTGCAAAAGTTCAAGGTAAATTCACTCGCCAATCTGGTGGTCGTGGACAATACGGAGACGTTACGATTGAGTTCTCTCCGAATGAAGAAGGTAAAGGCTTTGAATTCGAAAACGCTATCGTTGGTGGTGTAGTACCTCGTGAATACATTCCTGCAGTAGAAGCGGGTCTTCGTGACTCTCTTGACCGCGGTGTAGTTGCTGGATACCCACTAATCGACATTAAAGCGAAATTAGTATTCGGTTCTTACCATGACGTTGACTCGAATGAGATGGCGTTCAAAATTGCTGCATCTATGGCTCTTAAAGAAGCTTCGAAACAATGTGACGCTGTTATCTTAGAACCAATGATGAAAGTTGAAGTTGTAATTCCAGAAGAATATCTTGGTGATATCATGGGTAACATTACTGCTCGTCGCGGACGCGTTGAGGGTATGGATGCTCGCGGTAACTCTCAAGTAGTACGTGCTATGGTTCCGCTATCTGAAATGTTCGGATATGCTACAACTTTACGTTCTGGTACACAAGGTCGCGGTGTATTCTCTATGACATTTGACCATTATGAAGAAGTACCAAAATCAATTGCTGCAGAAATCATCAAAAAAAATAAAGGTGAATAATTTCTAAGTTGAATTTTCACTCTAATTAAAGTATAAATAACTTGTATGCTATATATGGAAGAGGATAGGGCCCTATTCTCTGAAATATATGACTATAAAACTAAAATTATAAACATTATTGAGGAGGCATTTTCTAATGGCTAAAGAAAAATTTGACCGTTCTAAAACGCATGCTAACATTGGTACAATCGGACACGTTGACCATGGTAAAACAACTTTAACTGCTGCAATCGCTACAGTTCTTTCTAAAAAAATGGGTGGAGAAGCTAAGTCATACGCTGATATCGACAACGCTCCAGAAGAAAAAGAACGTGGTATCACAATCAATACTTCTCACGTAGAATACGAAACTGATACTCGTCACTATGCACACGTTGACTGCCCAGGACACGCTGACTATGTTAAAAACATGATCACAGGCGCTGCTCAAATGGATGGCGGTATCTTAGTAGTATCTGCTGCTGATGGTCCAATGCCACAAACTCGTGAACACATCCTTTTATCTCGTCAAGTAGGTGTTCCATACCTAGTAGTATTCATGAACAAATGTGATATGGTTGACGACGAAGAACTACTTGAATTAGTAGAAATGGAAGTTCGTGACCTATTATCTGAATATGATTTCCCAGGCGATGATCTTCCTGTAATTAAAGGTTCTGCTCTTAAAGCTCTTGAAGGCGAAGCAGAATGGGAAGCAAAAATCGTTGAATTAATGGACGCTGTTGATTCTTACATCCCAACTCCAGAACGTCAAACTGACAAACCATTCATGATGCCAGTAGAGGATGTATTCTCTATCACTGGTCGTGGTACAGTTGCAACTGGCCGTGTTGAACGTGGTCAAGTTAAAGTCGGCGATGTTGTAGACATCGTTGGTATTGCTGAAGAAGCTAAACAAACAACTGTAACAGGTGTTGAAATGTTCCGTAAATTATTAGACTACGCTGAAGCTGGAGACAACATTGGTGCTCTTCTTCGTGGTGTAGCTCGTGAAGATATCCAACGTGGACAAGTACTTGCTAAACCAGGTTCAATCACTCCACACACAGACTTCAAAGCTGAAGTTTATGTTCTTTCTAAAGAAGAGGGTGGACGTCATACTCCATTCTTCTCAAACTACCGTCCTCAGTTCTACTTCCGTACAACTGACGTAACTGGTGTTTGTAATCTTCCTGAAGGCGTAGAAATGGTTATGCCTGGAGATAACATCGAAATGACTGTTTCTTTGATCTCTCCTATCGCTCTTGAAGAAGGTACTAAGTTCTCTATCCGTGAGGGTGGACGTACTGTAGGCGCTGGCGTTGTAGCTTCAATCACTAAGTAATTTCTATTACTAGTTATAAAAACCATCTCGTGACGACGAGATGGTTTTTTTATATAAACTTTTAAAGTCTTCCTTTTATTGGCGAAAACTTTTTTTATTTTATGCTATTTCTTGTACAATATAATATGAGAGGGTGGAAAATGGTGAAAGTTTTTATAATTGAAGACGATCAGGCTATTTTTGAAATTATTAGAGAACGCTTTAGTCAATGGTCAATGGAAGTTACAAAACCTGCTGATTTCTATAAAGTGATGGAATGCTTTCATGATGAAGCTCCGCAGCTAGTAATAATTGATATTCAGTTGCCTTCCTTTGATGGTTTTCATTGGTGTCGTGAGATTCGTCATATTTCAAAAGTGCCGATAATTTTCTTGTCTTCACGTGATCATCCGATGGATCAAGTTATGGCTATGCAAATGGGCGCAGATGATTTCATACAAAAACCGTTTAATATGGATGTACTATTAGCTAAAGTGCAAGCCATTATACGGAGAACTTATGATTATAAGCAAGAACGACTACATAGTACATTATGGAATGGAGCTACCATTGATTATTCAAGAAGTACCATTGTGCAACAAGACCGTTCAGTTGAATTAACTAAAAATGAATTATTTATTTTAAGAATTTTAATTGAACATATAAATCAGATTGTATCTCGTGATGAATTAATGAGAAAGCTATGGGATGATGAACGTTTTGTTAATGATAATACATTATCAGTAAATGTAAATCGTTTACGCATGAGGCTTGAAGAAATTGGATTGGAAGAAGTCATTCTTACAAAAAAAGGACTGGGCTATATGGCAATCGTGAAGGAGGTCTGATTAGTAATGCTGTTAATATTTCTTAAGGAAAGAAGGTCGTGGATACTTTTTTTTATTGTCATTCAGCTGTGGTTGAATTTAATTCTTTTTTTAGATATTGGATTAACTAGTGTATCAACAGTTTATCTTAATTTAACTAATACAGCTCTATTTCTGCTTTTTTTATCATGGCGATATATAGAAGAAACCAAATCAATTCGTAGACTTAAATATTTCCTGGGAAATGACTTGGATATAGAGAGTGCTCTACCTGTCTCTTCAGAAAAACTATCCAGTTTTGAAACAGTATATTTTGAAGTGATCGAAAATATAGAGTTAAAATGGCGAGAACAATTAAATAGAGTGCATGTTGAGTCTTCAGAAGATCAGGATAGAGCAATAGGGTGGATACACGAAGTGAAAACGCCATTAACTGCTATGAAGCTTATGATTGACTCATTAGATGATAATACTTTAAAGAATCGCCTTGAAATAGAATGGTTGAGAATCCATTTGTTACTGGATCAAGAATTACATCATATTCGACTATCTTCAATAGAGAATGACAATAGGATGGAGATTGTATCGATTAGACAAACAACACTTAGAGAGATTAAGAATTTACAAACGTGGTGTATTGAGAAGGGTATAGGCTTTGATATTGAAAATCTCGATGCTGAAGTACTAACTGATCAAAAGTGGACATCCTTTATTATCCGTCAATTGCTTTCAAATGCAGTGAAATATAGTAATGATAATTCAGATATACAGGTATACGCATCAAAGGATTCAGATGGTCATGTATATCTATATATTAAAGACTCGGGTACAGGAATTAGCCAAGCTGACTTGCCACGTATTTTTAATAAGTCTTTTACTGGTACAATTGGTCGACATCAGACTGCATCAACTGGTATGGGATTATATTTGGCCAAAAACGCAGCATCAAAATTAGGTATCCAAATTTTTGTACAGTCTGAAGAGAACGTAGGAACAGTCTTTTCCTTACGTTTCCCTTTGAAAAATGAATTCGTTAAAATCATGAGTAGATGACGAAAATGTCACCTACTCTTTTTGTTTGTCATGTTAATCAAACGATTCTTTTTCAAAAACTATATAGAATGGTTATATAAGCGAGAGGGAGGAATTGTGTTGGTTATTTTAAAAGCGCGTAAAGTCAAAAAAGTATATGGACGTAAATTAACTGCTCAAGAAGTATTGAAGGGTATTGATATAGAAGTTAATGAAGGGGAATTTGTTGGTATCATGGGGCCATCGGGTTCTGGAAAGACTACTTTGTTAAATGTTCTTTGTTCCATTGATCATGCAACTGAAGGTGTTATTGAAATCGAAGGCAATGATTTAAGAAAGATGAAAGAAAAGGAACTATCCAAGTTTCGTCGTGAACAATTAGGTTTCATCTTCCAAGACTATAACTTATTAGATACATTAACTGTGAAAGAAAATATATTGTTACCACTATCTATTAGTAAAGTATCAAAATCTGAAGCTGAAAGTCGTTTTAACACTCTAACAAAGTTATTAGATATTCGTGAATTGGCTAATAAATACCCAAATGAAATTTCAGGTGGACAAAAACAAAGGACATCTGCAGCACGTGCGCTTATTTCAAAGCCATCAATCGTTTTTGGAGATGAGCCAACAGGTGCGCTAGATTCAAAATCAGCTACAGCTCTACTTGAGAACTTAGCTACTATAAATGAAAAGCAACGTGTGACCATTATGATGGTTACTCATGATCCAGTCGCAGCAAGTTTTTGTAGCCGAGTGTTGTTCTTGAAAGACGGTCAGCTTTACACAGAGTTATATAAAGGTGAAAAGAACCGTAAAATGTTCTTCCAAGAAATTATGAATACGCAAGGTGTTTTAGGCGGTGACGGTTATGACGATTAGTCAACTCGTACTCCGAAGTATGAAAAAGAATATTACACATTATTATTTATACTTTTTTGCATTAATTTTTAGTGTGACATTGTACTTTTCGTTCGTGACTTTGCAGTTTAACCCGAGTATTTTAGAGATGACGAAAGACAGTCCTACAGGAACAGCGGGATTTAAAGCTGCTTCGGTAATGTTAGTATTCATCGTGACGTTTTTTGTAATTTACGCTAATCATCTGTTTATGAAGCGTAGAAGTAAAGAAATTGGTTTATATCAATTGATTGGTATGTCTAAAGGTATTGTTGTGCGGTTATTATCCATTGAAAACATCTTATTGTGGATTGGTGCAACAGCCATTGGTGTAAGTATTGGTTTTTTAACGTCACGTGTATTTGCGATGATTCTATTGAAGCTAATTACTAAAGATGCTCTTGTGGAAATTGCATTTTCTTCACAGGCACTCATTCAGACATTTATCGTCTTTTTGGTGCTACTAGTATTAATAACTATTCAAACCATCTTTGTAATTCGTCGTTCAACTCTGCTTGATTTGTTCTCTGCAAGTAAAAAAGGCGATACGAGAGTAAAGCGTTTTGGACCGTTTCAAATGCTTTTAGGTCTTATAGGCTTAGTACTAATCATCTTTGGATATTATAAATCAACGCATTTATTTGATTTTGATTCTGCTACTATTAATCAGTTAGTTATTAAGATGATTACAATATTAGCTTCGACTATTATAGGGACGTTCTTCGTTTTCCGTTTCTCAGTATCTTTAATTATGAATATAATTCGTAAAGGGAAGAAGGGACATTTATCATTAACTGACGTATTGGCATTAACACCTATCATGCACCGTATGAAAGGTAATGCAAAGTCTTTAACGCTTATTACAGTAATGACTGCTGTTGCTTTAGCTATTATGTCATTATCTTATATTGCGTACTATTCAGCAGGTGCAAGTGCAAAGCAATTTGTTCCTTTTGACGTCATTACATTAAATGAACAAAATAAAACGTTTGAAGAACAACTTCGAAAAGAAAATATAAACTATAAAAGATATGAGTTTTCTTTATTAAATGTAGATATTGATATTTCCAACTTGATGGAGAAACCATTAACAAGTGAGATTAAAAAAAACATAAAACTAGATTCAATCGTGACAAAGTTAAGCGATATGAAGAAAATCTACCCCGAAGCAAATTTAAAAGAGGGGGAAGCGTATCTAGTTGGATATAGTGGGATGCTTGCAGAATTAATGCCATTAGAAATTGGCAAATCAATGACAGTGCATACTCGAGAAGGTAAAAATAAACTAACAATGATAGGACTTGAAAAAAGAGGGATTATTACAAGTCAACTTTCATATGGCAGTGCAGCTATCGTTGTCACAGACCAATATTTTGATAAGCTAGTAACAGATAAGGAAATTAAAAAGAATTCCATCTGGTATGAGCAGGAAGGTTACTCTTTTAAAGAGGAAGATTTGAAGAGGGTTCATGAAATCTATAGCAAGGCAACCAATGAAGGGACATTTACTACTAAAGATATAAAAGGCAAAGAAAAGCAGTTTTTTGCATCAACTCAAGAAGGTAATAAAAATGATGCATTAGAATTATGGGGTAATGTCATTTTCATTACAGCTTTCCTTGGCCTTGCATTCTTGCTAGCAACAGGTAGCGTTTTATACTTTAAGCAAATGTCTGATGCAGAAGATGAAAGAGAGTCTTATACAGTTCTTCGTAAAATCGGCTTTACAAAGTCAGAGATTATGAAAGGGATTTATATGAAGCAGGCTTTTAACTTTGGTGTACCACTGTTAATCGGCTTACTACACAGTTATTTTGCAGTTAAATCAGGTTGGATGCTATTTGGTACAGAGTTAACAACTCCATTAATCATAACAATGAGTATTTATGCGTTACTCTATTCAGTATTTGCTTTGTTATCTGTTACGTACTACCGTAAAGTAGTGAATGAAAGTTTATAATTATAGAAGAAATCTCACGTAGATTATTTACTACGTGAGATTTTTTTATTGACACTGATAGCTAATCTATCTATAATTACTTTATCAAACTAGAGAACTAGAGTATGAAAGCGAAGTGGAGAGTATGAATGCTGTGATTATAGCAATAGCTGTTATGTTGATATTAAGCTTATTACGTATAAATGTAGTACTTTCTCTTGTGTTAGGTGCATTTGCAGGGGGCCTAACAAGTGGTATGGGGATTACTAAAACCGTAGAGACGTTTACAGAAGGTCTAGGAGCAGGAGCAACGATTGCTTTAAGTTACGGGTTATTAGGTGGTTTTGCAATCGCCATTTCAAAAACAGGAATTCCAGAGTTAATGATTGCATCTATTTTAAAACTTCTAAATAAAAATGGTGAAAGTAATAGAAATGGGCTAGTGAAGGCTTTAATATTTCTTTTAATCTTTGCGATGGCTGTTTTTTCTCAAAACTTAATCCCAATTCATATAGCTTTTATACCGTTATTAATTCCACCAATTTTAAAAATATTAAATATGCTTGAAGTAGATCGCCGAATCATTGCTACGATTATTGCGGTAGGTTTAGTCGGTACATATAGTTTTGTACCAGCAGGATTCGGTTCTATTTTCCAAGAGATTATAGCAACTCAAGTAACAAAAGCTGGAATGAATGTATCAGTAAATGACGTTCCTATAGCAATGGCTATCCCGGTATTTGGTATGATTGTTGGTTTAGTTATCGCTTTTTTCTTTTATAGAAAACCACGACGTTATGAAGAAACAGATGTTAATACTGATTCTATTGAATTAAAGGTTAGTAAAAGAGTGATTTTCTCAACTATCTTGGCATTAATTGTTTCTCTATATACACAGATTACGACAGATTCTATGATTGTAGGTGCGTTTGCAGGTATTACGGCCATGTATGTAACTGGAGCATTAAAATGGAGAGAAGCGGATGAGGTCTTAACAGATGGTATGCGTATGATGTCATTTATCGGTTTCGTTATGATAGCAGCAAATGGATTTGCTGCTGTTATTAATGCAACAGGGGATATAGATACCTTAATTACCGGTTCTCTAAGTATTTTAGAGGGTAATGCTAGCCTAGCGGTATTTGTTATGCTAATCATCGGATTAATCGTAACAATGGGAATTGGCTCGTCATTTGCAACGATTCCTATCATCGCAACATTATTTGTACCATTATCTGTAGAACTAGGATTAAGTCCATTAGCGATTATGTGTCTGATTGGAACAGCGGGTGCTTTAGGGGATGCTGGATCACCTGCATCAGATTCGACTCTTGGACCAACAGCTGGGTTGAATGTTGATGGACAGCACAATCATATTTGGGATACATGTGTACCGACATTTATCTTCGTGAATATCCCACTAATAATCTTTGGTTGGATTGCTTGTGTATTCTTCTTATAATAGTAAAGATGTGATTCTTATTGAATTGCATCTTTTTTTATACCAAAATATTTGCAATTTAGAAGTTTATTTTATATACTTGGAATCTGCTGAAGAGCAAAATGTGAAGGTAACATAGAATAAATGTGACACTGAAAAGAGTTTAGCAAAAAGACTTGCTTATTCTTTTTTTTATGTGTATAATATCAAATGTTGGTCTTCGACTGCGATGAAGCGGGAGGTTGCCGACACACCCGGCCGCATTGCCATGGCGCGTGTGACGGAGAAATTTCCGTGGAGAATGTCTAGGAAATAGGCGAAAAGGAGGGAAAGTAATGGCAAAACAAAAAATCCGTATCCGTTTGAAAGCATATGATCACAGAATTCTTGATCAATCTGCTGAGAAAATTGTGGAAACTGCTAAACGTTCAGGTGCAAGTGTATCAGGTCCGATTCCACTTCCAACTGAAAAATCGGTGTACACAATTCTGCGTGCCGTTCATAAGTACAAAGATTCTCGTGAGCAATTCGAGATGCGTACTCATAAACGTCTGATCGATATCGTTAACCCAACACCACAAACTGTTGACGCGTTAATGAAACTTGATTTACCATCTGGCGTTGATATTGAAATCAAACTTTAATGGTAAAAATGAAAATAGAAAAACAATAATCACAGGAGGTGTGACAAATGACCAAAGGAATCTTAGGTAGAAAAATCGGTATGACGCAAGTTTTTGCTGAGAACGGTGATTTAATCCCTGTAACTGTAGTTGAAGCTACTCCAAACGTAGTTCTTCAAAAGAAATCAGTTGATACAGATGGCTACGAAGCAATCCAAATTGGTTTTGAAGATAAGCGCGAAAAGCTTTCTAATAAACCTGAAAAAGGACACGTAGCTAAAGCAAGCACTGCTCCTAAGCGCTTCATCCGCGAAATCCGCGATGTAAACTTAGCTGAGTACGAGGTTGGTCAAGAAGTCAAAGTTGAAATTTTCGCAGAAGGCGATGTAGTAGATGTAACAGGTGTTACTAAAGGTAAAGGTTTCCAAGGTGTTATTAAACGCCACGGACAATCTCGTGGTCCTATGGCCCACGGTTCTCGTTACCACCGTCGTCCTGGTTCAATGGGTCCAGTTGCTCCGAACCGCGTATTCAAACAAAAGAAATTACCTGGTCAAATGGGTGGCGGAGTTGTTACAATCCAAAATTTACAAATTGTAAAAGTTGACGTTGAACGCAACTTACTACTTATTAAAGGTAATGTTCCTGGTTCTCGTAAAGCATTAGTAACAGTGAAAGCTGCTATTAAAGCTAACTAACTTACCGAAGAAAGGAGGAAACAGGAATGACAAAAGTATCTTTGCTTAGTCAAACGGGTTCTTCTGTTGGTGAAATCGAATTAAACGATGCAATCTTCGGAATCGAACCAAACCAAAACGTGTTATTCGACGCAGTAATCGCTCAACGCGCTTCATTACGTCAAGGTAACCATAAAGTTAAAAACCGTTCTGAAGTTGCTGGTGGTGGTCGTAAACCATGGAAGCAAAAAGGAACAGGTCGTGCTCGTCAAGGTTCTATCCGCTCTCCACAATGGCGTGGTGGTGGTGTAGTATTCGGTCCAGTACCTCGTAGCTACAGCTACAAACTACCGAAAAAAGTTCGTCGTTTAGCACTTAAATCAGCTTTATCTGCTAAAGTATTAGAAACTAATTTCTTAGTACTAGACACTCTTAAACTAGACGCGCCAAAAACTAAAGATTTCGTAAAAGTTCTTAAAGATCTTTCAATCGAATCTAAAGCATTATTCGTAACTGCTAATTTAGATGAAAACGTAGCATTATCTGCTCGTAACATCCAAGGCGTTACTGTTGTACCAGCTGCTGGTATCAACGTACTTGATCTTTTAGGTCACGAAAAAGTAGTTTTCACTAAAGCTGCTGTAGAAAAAGTTGAGGAGGTGCTTGGTTAATGGAAGCACGTGATATTTTAAAACGTCCTGTCATTACTGAGCGTTCTTCAGAACTAATGGCAGAAAACAAATATACATTTGAAGTTGACACTCGTGCCAACAAAACTGAAGTTAAAGACGCTGTTGAAGCTATCTTTGGAGTTAAAGTTGAGAAAGTAAACATCATGAACTACAAAGGTAAATACAAACGCGTTGGTAAATTCGGTGGTTACACAAACAAACGCCGTAAAGCAATTGTTAAATTAGTTGCTGGCAACGAAATCGAATTATTCGAAATGTAATTTTCGTTCATAATTGAACAATAAAGAAGGAGGGAACTCAAATGGCGATTAAAAAGTATAAGCCTACCTCAAATGGTCGTCGTAACATGACGTCATCTGACTTTGCTGAAATCACAACTAACAAGCCTGAGAAATCATTGTTAGAACCGACTAAACGCAAAGCTGGTCGTAATAACCAAGGTAAAATCACTGTTCGTCATAATGGTGGTGGTCATAAACGCCAATACCGTGTCATCGATTTCAAACGTTTGAAAGATGGCATTCCAGGACGCGTTGCTACTATCGAATATGATCCAAACCGTTCTGCAAACATCGCATTAATTAATTATGCAGATGGTGAAAAACGCTACATCCTAGCACCTAAAGGTCTAGTTGTAGGAATGACAATTTTATCAGGTGCAGATGTTGATATTAAAGTAGGTAACGCGTTACCACTTGAAAATATCCCAATGGGTACTACAATCCATAACATCGAAATGAAACCTGGTAAAGGTGGACAATTAGTACGTTCTGCTGGTACATCAGCTCAAATCCTTGGTAAAGAGGGTAAATACGTAATAGTTCGTCTTCAATCTGGTGAAGTTCGTATGATCCTTGCTACTTGCCGCGCTACAATTGGTCAAGTTGGTAACGAACAACACGAATTAATCAACATCGGTAAAGCAGGTCGTACTCGTTGGTTAGGCAAACGCCCAACTGTACGTGGATCTGTAATGAACCCGAACGATCACCCACACGGTGGTGGTGAAGGACGTTCTCCAATCGGACGTAAATCACCAATGACTCCATGGGGTAAACCAGCTCTTGGTTACAAAACTCGTAACAAGAAAAATAAATCCGACAAACTTATCATTCGTCGTCGTAAAAAATAAAGTGATTAGACTGCGGTTCGTTGAAAGAACCGTAGTGGGATCACGGAGGGAGGCTCCAATATGGGTCGCAGCTTGAAAAAAGGACCTTTTGTCGATGACCACTTAATGAAAAAAGTGGAAGCACAAGAGGCTTCTGAGAAAAAACAAGTTATCAAGACTTGGTCTCGCCGTTCTACAATCTTCCCGAATTTTATCGGACTAACTATCGCTGTATATGATGGACGTAAACATGTTCCTGTATACGTGACTGAAGATATGGTAGGTCATAAACTAGGTGAGTTCGCACCAACACGCACATATAAAGGTCATGGTGCAGATGATAAGAAAACATCAGTACGCTAATATGAGGGGAGGTAAATCCTGATGCAAGAAGCTAAAGCTATTGCTCGCACAGTTCGCATTGCTCCTCGTAAAGTCCGCTTAGTGGTTGATTTAATCCGAGGCAAGCAAATTGGCGAAGCGGTTGCAATTTTACGTCACACTCCAAGAGCAGCGTCTCCTGTAGTTGAAAAAGTACTAAAATCTGCAGTTGCAAATGCTGAACATAACTATGATTTAGATGTAAATAACTTGGTTATTTCAGAAGTATTCGTTGATGAAGGTCCAACGTTAAAACGTTTCCGTCCACGCGCACAAGGACGTGCAAGCGCAATTAACAAACGTACAAGCCACATTACTCTAGTGGTATCTGAGAAGAAGGAGGGATAATACGTGGGTCAAAAAGTACATCCAATAGGATTACGTGTTGGTGTCATTCGTGATTGGGAATCTAGATGGTACGCTGAAAAAGAGTACGCTACTTTACTTCATGAAGACATTAAAGTACGTAAATACATTGAAACAAGCTTAAAAGAAGCTTCAGTTTCTAAAGTAGAAATCGAACGCGCTGCAAACCGTGTTAATATTACAATTCACACTGCGAAACCAGGTATGGTAATTGGTAAGGGCGGTACTGAAGTGGAATCACTTCGTAAAAACCTTGGCAAGATCACTGGTAAACGCGTTCACATCAATATTGTTGAAATCAAACGTGCAGATCTTGACGCTAAATTGGTAGCAGAAAACATTGCTCGCCAATTAGAAAACCGTGTATCATTCCGTCGTGCACAAAAACAAACTATTCAACGCACAATGCGTGCAGGCGCTAAAGGGATTAAAACTCAAGTATCTGGTCGTCTAGGCGGCGCTGATATCGCGCGTGCTGAACATTATAGTGAAGGAACTGTTCCGCTTCATACTCTTCGTGCTGACATTGATTATGCTCATGCAGAAGCTGACACTACTTATGGTAAATTAGGTGTTAAAGTATGGATTTACCGCGGTGAAGTCCTTCCAGTGAAGAAGAACTCTGAGGAAGGAGGCAAATAATATGTTATTGCCAAAACGCGTAAAATACCGTCGTGTACACCGCGGAAAAATGCGTGGAGAAGCGAAAGGCGGTAAAGAAATTGCATTCGGCGAATTCGGTTTACAAGCAACTGAAGCTAGCTGGATCACTAACCGTCAAATCGAATCTGCTCGTATCGCGATGACTCGTTACATGAAACGTGGCGGTAAAGTTTGGATTAAAATCTTCCCACATAAACCATATACGAAAAAGCCTCTAGAAGTTCGTATGGGTTCAGGTAAAGGTGCTCCTGAGGGATGGGTAGCAGTAGTTAAACCAGGAAAAATTATGTTCGAAATCGGAGGCGTTTCTGAGGAAATCTCTCGTGAAGCACTTCGTTTAGCATCTCATAAACTTCCTGTGAAATGTAAGATCGTTAAACGTGAAGAAATTGGTGGTGAATCTAATGAAAGCTAATGAAATCCGTGAACTTACAACAGCAGAGATCGAAACTAAAGTAAAATCACTGAAAGAAGAGCTTTTTAACCTTCGCTTCCAATTGGCGACTGGTCAATTAGAAAACACAGCTCGCATCCGCGAAGTACGCAAAGCAATTGCGCGTATGAAAACTGTGATTCGTGAAAGAGAAATCAGTGCAAATAACTGATAAAGGAGGTTTGCAGCATGACTGAGCGTAATCAACGCAAAGTTTACACTGGCCGTGTAGTTTCAGATAAAATGGATAAAACTATCTCAGTTTTAATCGAAACACACAAAAAGCACAAGCTTTATGGCAAACGTGTAAAATACTCTAAGAAATTCAAAGCGCATGATGAAAACAACGAAGCAAAAGTTGGAGATATCGTCCGCATTATGGAAACTCGTCCGCTATCAGCTACTAAACGTTTCCGTTTGATTGAAGTAGTAGAAAAAGCGGTTATTATCTAATTAAATTTCGGAACTAACAACGTCCGAAGGGAGGTAACCTAAGTGATCCAACAAGAAACCCGTTTAAAAGTTGCTGACAACTCAGGTGCGAAAGAAGTATTAACTATCAAAGTACTTGGTGGTTCTGGACGTAAAACAGCGAACATCGGCGATGTAATCGTATGTACTGTCAAGAAAGCAACACCAGGTGGCGTTGTCAAGAAGGGTGAAGTAGTAAAAGCTGTAATCGTTCGTACGAAAAGCGGCGTTCGTCGTAAAGACGGTACTTACATCAAATTCGATGAAAACGCATGTGTAATCATCAAAGATGACAAATCACCACGCGGAACTCGTATTTTCGGACCTGTAGCACGTGAACTACGTGACAACAGCTTCATGAAAATCGTATCTTTAGCTCCGGAAGTTCTTTAATTTTCATGAAAGTGCCAATCAAGGAGGTGCGACAGAATGCATGTTAAAAAAGGCGACAAGGTAAAGGTTATTTCAGGTAAAGAAAAAGGCAAAACAGGTATCATTCTTGCTGCTTTCCCTAAAAATGATCGTGTACTAGTTGAAGGTGTAAACATCGTCAAAAAACACGTGAAACCTAACCAAGTTAACCCACAAGGTGGAATTGTCAGCCAAGAGGCAGCAATTCACGTTTCGAACGTAATGCTAATCGATCCAAAATCTGGCGAGCCGACTCGCGTAGGTTATAAAATCGAAGATGGCAAAAAAGTTCGTGTAGCAAAAAAATCAGGTGCTGTAATCGATAAATAAGTTATAGAGAAGGGAGGTACAAACACATGAGCCGCCTAAAAGAAAAATTTGTAAACGAAGTTTCACCTGCTCTTATGAGCAAGTTTGAATATACATCAGTTATGCAAGTTCCTAAAGTTGACAAAATCGTTATTAACATGGGTGTTGGTGACGCAGTTCAAAACTCTAAAGTTCTTGACTCAGCTGTTGAAGAATTAGCATTAATCACAGGTCAAAAACCTGTTGTAACTAAAGCTAAAAAATCTATCGCAGGTTTCCGTCTTCGT
Organism: Viridibacillus sp. NPDC096237; assembly: GCF_050278625.1. NCBI lineage: Bacteria > Bacillati > Bacillota > Bacilli > Caryophanales > Caryophanaceae > Viridibacillus > Viridibacillus sp. NPDC096237. Next base: position 45,359 of record NZ_JBNNTI010000022.1, read on the forward strand.
GAAGGAATGCCAATCGGTGCGAAAGTTACATTACGCGGTGAGCGTATGTATGACTTCTTGGATAAACTAATCGCTGTTTCTCTTCCACGTGTACGTGACTTCCGTGGTGTTTCTAAAAAAGCATTTGACGGTCGCGGTAACTATACTCTTGGTGTTAAAGAGCAATTAATCTTCCCAGAAATCGACTACGATAAAGTTTCTAAAGTACGCGGTATGGATATCGTTATCGTAACTACTGCGAACTCTGATGAAGAAGCTCGCGAGTTACTAACTCAATTCGGTATGCCGTTCCAAAAGTAATAAAACAAGGAGGGCGAAAACGTGGCTAAAAAATCAATGATCGTTAAACAACAACGCACGCAAAAGTTTAAAGTGCAAGAATACACTCGTTGTGAACGCTGTGGGCGTCCACACTCTGTATACCGCAAATTTAAACTTTGCCGTATTTGTTTCCGAGAACTTGCATATAAGGGACAAATTCCTGGCGTGAAAAAAGCCAGCTGGTAATCCCCTAATTTGGGAAGGAGGTAAATGTAATGACAATGACAGATCCGATTGCAGATATGCTTACACGCATTCGTAATGCTAACATGGTCCGTCACGAGAAATTAGAGGTTCCGGCTTCTAACATCAAAAAAGAGATCGCTGAAATTCTTAAGCGTGAAGGTTTTGTACGTGACGTTGAGTATGTAGAAGATGACAAACAAGGTATCATCCGTATCTTCTTAAAATATGGCCAAGAAAACGAACGTGTTATTACAGGATTAAAACGTATTTCTAAACCAGGTTTACGCGTTTATGCGAAAACTAATGAAGTACCTAAAGTGTTGAACGGACTAGGAATCGCTTTAGTTTCAACTTCAAATGGTTTATTAACTGATAAAGAAGCTCGCGCTAAACAAGTTGGCGGAGAAATCTTAGCTTACGTTTGGTAATTAGCAACAAAAGAATGGAGGTGCAACATTAATGTCTCGCGTAGGTAAAAAACCAATCGAGGTACCTGCAACAGTAACTGTAACTATCGCTGCTGATAACACTGTAACTGTTAAAGGACCAAAAGGTGAACTTGTTCGCTCTTTTAACAAAGATATGAAAATTGAACAAGAAGGTAACGTGATCACAGTATCTCGTCCTTCTGAATCAAAAGACCACCGTACTAACCATGGTACAACTCGTGCTCTTTTAGCAAACATGATTACTGGTGTTTCTGAAGGATTTGAACGTGCACTTGAATTAGTTGGTGTAGGTTACCGTGCTCAATTACAAGGAACTAAACTTGTATTGAACGTAGGTTACTCACACCCAGTTGAGTTCACACCTGAAGAAGGAGTAACTATTGAAGTTCCTTCAAACACTAAAGTTATCATTAAAGGGATTAGCAAAGAACGTGTTGGAGCTCTTGCTTCAAACATCCGTCAAGTGCGTCCGCCAGAGCCTTATAAAGGCAAAGGGATCCGTTATGAAGGCGAATTCGTTCGTCGTAAAGAAGGTAAAACAGGTAAATAATGCTGCTTAAAGCATTAGAAAGGAGTGACCTCTGTGATTACGAAACAAGATAAAAATCAAGTTCGTAAAAAACGTCATGCGCGCGTGCGTTCTAAAATTACTGGTACTGCTGAATGTCCACGTTTAAACGTATTCCGTTCAAACAAACACATTTACGCACAAATTATCGATGATTCTAAAGGCCTAACACTAGTAAGTGCTTCAACTATGGATAAAGAGTTTGAAGGAACTGCTGGTAACTTAGAAGCTGCTACAAAAATCGGTGAAATTATCGCTAAAGGCGCTGCGGAAAAAAACATCAAAGCTGTTGTATTTGACCGTGGTGGTTACTTATATCATGGACGTGTGAAAGCTTTAGCTGAAGCTGCACGTGCTAATGGTTTAGAATTTTAATAAGAAGGAGGTACACATTTCATGAGTCGCATTGACGCAAACAAACTAGAACTTGAAGAACGCGTTGTTACGATCAACCGCGTTGCTAAGGTTGTTAAAGGTGGACGTCGTTTCCGCTTCACTGCACTAGTAGTGGTTGGAGACCGTAACGGCCATGTTGGTTTCGGTACAGGTAAAGCTCAGGAAGTACCTGATGCAATTCGCAAAGCAGTAGAAGATGCGAAGAAAAACTTGATCGAAGTTCCACGTGTTGGTGGTACAACACCACACTTAATCATGGGCCGCTTCGGTGCAGGTAACATCATGATTAAACCTGCTGCTCCTGGTACAGGAGTTATCGCTGGTGGACCAGTTCGTGCTGTATTAGAACTTGCTGGTATCACTGATATTCTTTCAAAATCACTTGGTTCAAATACGCCAATTAACATGGTTCGCGCTACTGTTAGAGGTTTATCTGAACTTAAACATGCTGAAGAAGTTGCAAAACTTCGCGGTAAATCAGTAGAAGAACTATTAGGTTAAGGGGGGAAATAATATGTCAACTAAATTACAAATTACCCTTACTAAAAGTTTAATCGGTACTAAACCTGCTCAACGTAAAACAATCGAAGCGCTTGGCTTACGTAAAGTAAATCATACTGTTGAACATCCAGATAACGTGGCTGTTCGCGGTGCGATCACGAAAGTAGCACACTTAGTTACTGTTACAGAGATTTAATTCAAAAATCAATAACAAGGAGGTGCCACCCAAATGAAACTTCATGAGTTAGAACCAGCTTTAGGTTCACGTAAAGAGCGTAACCGCGTAGGTCGTGGTATCGGTTCTGGTAACGGTAAAACTTCTGGTAGAGGTCATAAAGGTCAAAAAGCTCGTTCTGGCGGCGGCGTTCGTCCAGGATTTGAAGGCGGTCAAAACCCATTGTTCCGTCGTTTACCTAAACGTGGATTTACGAACATTAATCGTAAAGAATACGCTATCGTAAACCTTGACGCTTTAAATCGTTTTGAAGACGGCACAGAAGTAACACCAGCTTTATTAATCGAAACTGGTGTTGTGAGCAACGAGAAAGCTGGAATCAAAGTTCTTGGTAATGGAACTGTTGAGAAAAAGCTTACTGTTAAAGCTCATAAATTCTCAGCTTCTGCTAAAGAAGCAATTGAGAATGCCGGCGGACAAATCGAGGTGATTTAATGTTTCAAACAATCTCTAACTTTATGCGCGTGAGAGATATTAGAAATAAAATCATTTTCACTCTTTTGATGTTGGTCGTATTCCGTCTTGGTACGTTTATACCGGTACCAAACGTCGACGCTAATGTATTAAAAGCCTCTGATCAAAATAGTTTAGTTGGTTTCTTAAATACATTTGGTGGAGGAGCTTTGAAAAACTTCTCGATTTTTGCTATGGGTATAATGCCTTACATTACGGCTTCAATTATAGTTCAGCTATTGCAAATGGATGTTGTCCAAAAGTTCACTGAGTGGTCAAAACAAGGTGAAGTTGGTCGACGTAAAATCGCTCAATTTACACGTTACTTCGCAATTATCCTTGCATTTATTCAATCAATCGCAATGTCTTACGGTTTCAACCGTATGTATGGCGGTTCATTGATTAAAGACGAGGGTGTTATGACGTACTTAACAATTGCGATTGTGTTAACTGCTGGTACTGCATTTTTACTTTGGTTAGGTGAGCAAATTACTGAAAAAGGTGTCGGAAATGGTATTTCCATTATCATCTTCGCAGGTATCGTAGCTGCATTGCCAAACAGTGTGAATCAAATTTATGCTTCGCAATTCGAGAATGCGGGAGAGCAATTGTTCATCCGTATTATCGTGATGGCTCTTATTGTATTGGCCGCTCTTGTTATTGTAGTAGGTGTTATTTACGTTCAACAAGCTTTGCGTAAAATTCCTATTCAATATGCAAAACGTGCTGGTGCTCAAAGAGGTGCACAACAATCTCATTTACCATTGAAAGTAAATGCAGCTGGGGTTATCCCAGTAATCTTCGCTGTTGCGTTTATCGTAACGCCTAGAACAATTGCGACTTTCTTTGGAGATAATAAAGCAACTCGGTTCATTGAAACAACGTTTAATTATTCTCAACCAGTTGGGATGATGATTTATGTATCGTTAATTGTAGCGTTTGCATATTTCTATGCGTTCGTTCAAGTGAATCCTGAAAAAGTTGCAGATAACCTGAAGAAACAGGGTGCCTATATTCCGGGTATTCGCCCAGGTAAAAGTACTCAAGATTATCTAACAACTGTTTTATATCGCTTAACGTTTGTAGGTGCGATCTTCTTGTCGCTTGTTGCGATCCTTCCGATCATTTTCATTAATGTTGCGAAGCTTCCAGAATCGGCACAAATTGGCGGTACTAGTTTACTAATCGTTGTCGGTGTTGCACTGGAAACGATGAAACAATTAGAATCACAACTTGTGAAGCGTCACTACAAAGGTTTCATGAAATAATGTTGGTTTTTAGGGACGGTTTTCGTTCCTTAAACCTTCACAATAACTTGAGGGGGCTCTCTCTGTATGAATATCGTTTTGATGGGTTTGCCTGGTGCTGGTAAAGGCACTCAAGCAGATAAAATTGTTGAGAAGTACGCAATCCCTCATATTTCTACAGGCGATATGTTCCGTGCAGCTATTAAAGGTGGTACGGAATTAGGTCTTTTAGCGAAATCGTTTATTGATAAAGGTGCTCTTGTACCTGATGAAGTGACGATTGGTATCGTTCGCGAACGCTTAAGCCAACCTGATTGTGATCAAGGCTTCCTACTAGATGGTTTCCCACGTACTATTGAACAAGCTGATTCATTAGATAATATTTTATCTGATTTAGGTAAGAAGATAGAGTATGTAGTAAATATTCAAGTAGAACAAGAAGAATTGATTAAACGTTTAACAGGTCGTCGTATCTGTAAAGTATGTGGCTCTGCTTATCACTTAGTGTTTAATCCTCCAAAAGAGGAAGGCATTTGTGATAAAGACGGAGGAGAACTTTATCAAAGAGCAGACGATAATCCAGAAACGGTTACTAACCGTCTGGAAATAAATATCAAACAAACACAACCTTTACTTGATTTTTATCAAGCTAAAGATGTATTAACAAATATCAACGGACAGCAAGATATCTCTGATGTATTTGCTGACGTAGATGCTCTATTACAGGGCAGCCGCAACTAATACCCGAATCCCGGGTGCAGATAACTGCCTCCGCGGGGAGTATGCGGTAGCAACGGAAATGTATTTTCGAGAGCTGCAAAAGCATATTGTGCCCGGTCTATGCACTGATGAATTAGATGTATCGGTATATGGGATACCCTTTGTCCTTGATGCAATCCTAGTTCTGAAAGGGTATAATGGGTTTCGTGGAAGCATCTATGTAAACGGGTATGGAAGGATCTTATCCAAGGCAATTCCGGATGGGCGTGTTGACATGAGGGAAACAGGGTTCAAACGGGGAGTCAATTCCATGGGTTGTAAGAAGCGAAACCTGATGAGCGTCTTTCGAACATCTCTCATACAATCCAAACATATGTTGAGACGAGTCGCTTCTTTCATGAAAGAAACACACTTGAAGCAAATTCCGTTTGATTTGAAGATGGGAACCTGAATTGCATATAGAAGGGAGACAGGGTCGATGGCGAAAGACGATGTAATTGAAATCGAAGGCACAGTTGTTGAGACTTTGCCAAACGCGATGTTTAAGGTAGAATTAGAAAATGGTCATACAGTTCTTGCTCATGTATCGGGCAAAATTCGTATGCACTTTATTCGCATCTTGCCTGGAGATAAAGTAACAATTGAGTTATCTCCATATGACTTAACTCGCGGTCGTATCACATACCGTTTTAAATAATCTTTTGCACTCCGGACCACTAAGGAGGTTAGGTTAGATGAAAGTGAGACCATCTGTGAAACCGATCTGCGAAAAATGTAAAGTTATTCGCCGACGCGGTAAAGTAATGGTAATCTGTGAAAATCCTAAACACAAACAAAAACAAGGTTAATTTGAAGGAGGTGCACAACGTATATGGCACGTATTGCTGGTGTTGACATTCCTCGCGACAAACGCGTTGTAATTTCATTAACTTACATTTACGGAGTAGGTAACACTACTGCTAAGCAGGTTCTTGCTGGTGCAGGTGTTTCTGAAAGTACTCGAGTTCGCGATCTTACTGAAGACGAACTTAACAAAATCCGTGAACAATTAGACACATATAAATTAGAAGGTGATCTTCGTCGTGAGATCTCTCTAAACATCAAACGTTTGATGGAAATCGGATCTTTCCGTGGTATCCGTCACCGTCGCGGTTTACCTGTTCGCGGTCAAAATACGAAGAACAATGCGCGTACGCGTAAAGGTCCTCGTAAAACTGTAGCGAACAAGAAAAAATAATCGGTAAAGGAGGTTTCTTCTTAACATGGCACGTAAACAACAATCTCGTAAACGTCGTGTGAAAAAGAATATCGAATCTGGTATTGCTCACATCCGTTCTACATTTAATAATACAATTGTAACCATCACTGACATGCAAGGTAACGCTGTTTCTTGGTCAAGTGCAGGTGCTCTAGGATTCCGTGGTTCTCGTAAATCAACTCCTTTTGCTGCACAAATGGCTGCTGAAACTGCTGCTAAAACATCAATCGAGCATGGTTTAAAAACTTTAGAAGTAACTGTTAAGGGTCCTGGTGCAGGTCGTGAAGCTGCTATTCGTGCACTTCAAGCTGCAGGTTTAGACGTTACAGCAATTAAAGATGTAACTCCAGTTCCACATAACGGTTGCCGCCCACCAAAACGTCGTCGTGTATAATTGATGAATCTCAATCTATTGATTGAGAATCTCATTTCTTGTACAAACTGAATTGTGCAAACACATGATTGATTAGACATTCGATTTTATGTAGGAAATAAAAATCATACATTCGATGTTTTGAAGGAGGGTAAATTTGAATGATCGAAATTGAAAAACCAAAGATTGAAACCGTTGAGATCAGCGATGATGCCAAATACGGCAAGTTTGTTGTAGAACCACTTGAACGTGGATATGGAAACACTTTGGGAAATTCTTTACGTCGTATCCTTCTGTCTTCTTTACCAGGAGCTGCTGTTACTTCAATCCAAATTGACGGCGTACTACACGAATTCTCTACTATTGAGGGCGTTGTAGAAGATGTTGCATCAATTATTTTGAACATTAAAAAGCTAGCTTTAAAAATCTATTCTGATGAAGAAAAAGTCATTGAAATAGATTTCAAAGGTGACGGAGTAGTAACTGCTGCGGATATCACGCATGACAGTGACGTTGAAGTGTTAAACCCAGATCTATATATTGCAACTATTGCTAAAAATGGTCATCTTCGTATGCGTATGTATGCGCAACGTGGACGTGGTTACACTCCTGCTGATCAAAACAAACGCGAGGATCTTCCAATTGGCGTGATCCCGATCGACTCTATTTACACTCCAGTTTCACGCGTCAACTTCCAAGTAGAAAATACTCGTGTTGGACAATCGTCTGATTTCGATAAACTTTCTCTTGATGTATGGACAGATGGTAGCATCGGTCCTAAAGAGGCGATTTCGCTCGGAGCAAAAATATTAACCGAGCACTTAAATATCTTCGTTGGTTTAACAGACGAGGCACAAACTGCTGAAATCATGGTTGAAAAAGAAGAAGACCAAAAAGAAAAAGTCTTAGAGATGACTATCGAAGAGCTTGATCTTTCGGTTCGTTCTTACAACTGTTTAAAACGAGCAGGTATCAACACTGTTCTTGAACTTGCTAACAAGTCTGAGGACGACATGATGAAAGTTCGTAACCTAGGACGTAAATCATTAGAAGAAGTAAAAGCGAAGTTAGAAGAGCTTGGTTTAGGGTTACGCGAAGAAGACTAAGCGAACTTTTATATAAAAGACTGATCAGTTATTGAACAAAGGAGGGAAACATCCATGGGTTACAGAAAACTTGGACGTACAAGTTCTCAACGTAAAGCGATGTTACGCGATTTAGCGACTGACTTAATCATCAATGAGCGCATTGAAACAACAGAAACTCGTGCTAAAGAATTACGTTCGGTTGTTGAGAAAATGATTACTTTAGGCAAACGCGGAGACTTGCATGCTCGTCGTCAAGCAGCTACATTTATTCGTCGTGAATTAGCTACTACAACTGACGCTGAAGGCAATGAATCAACAGTTTACGCTTTGCAAAAATTGTTCGATGATGTAGCACCACGCTACGCTGAACGCCAAGGCGGTTATACACGCATTATGAAAATGGGACCTCGCCGCGGTGACGGTGCGCCTGTAGTTGTGATTGAACTAGTTTAATCATACGATGTGGAGGAGGGTGTTTGGTTCATAGCTATTTGAACTGCACCCTCTTTTTTTAAAAATTAGAATTAAGATTTATACGACAAATTTAAAAGCAGAGTGTTATGATGAGCGGACATAGTGCCGTCTCGTTTAGCTCTACGCACCTCATTCACTCTTAAAGTCTGAGCAACTTTAAGAACGGAGATACGAAACAAAGCGCATTTCTCTGAATGGGGTGCGCGCTTTTTTATTTAAATTGGAAGAGCACTTGCTCCTGTCCACTAAATATTGGTAATGAAAAGAATCGACTTTCGCCATATTGAGCAAAAGTCGTATTTTTCTAATATAGAATCTTTTCAGCTAGTATTAATACATAAAACAGTGTAAGTTAGAGAGAACAGCAGAGCGAAGTTGAGCGAGAGGAGTTTAGAGCAAATGGATGAAATCTTATCACTGGATCACATAACATTTACATATTCCCCGGACGAACCGGATACTAAGAACGCGGTTGAAGACGTATCTTTTACTGTCCAAGAAGGCGAATGGATAGCAATCGTTGGCCATAACGGATCTGGCAAATCAACTATCGCACGCCTTATGAACGGCTTATTGTTTCCACAAGAAGGAACGATTAAGGTTATGAATGAGTCATTAACAGAAGAAAACCTATGGGATATAAGATCTCAAATGGGTATGGTGTTTCAAAACCCTGATAATCAGTTTGTAGGAGCGACAGTGCAGGATGATGTAGCATTCGCACTTGAGAATAATGGAATACCATATAAAGAAATGGTCGAACGTGTACATGAAGCACTGAAACAGGTAAAAATGGATCAGTTTTTAAATCATGAGCCACAGCACTTATCAGGTGGGCAAAAGCAACGTGTAGCAATTGCAGGTGCTCTTGCATTAAAACCGAGATTATTGATTTTGGATGAAGCGACATCAATGTTAGACCCTCAAGGTCGTGCTGAAGTACTTGCTACTGTACAAGCATTACGTGAGGAGACCGGATTAACTGTCCTATCAATTACGCATGATTTAGAAGAAGCTATTTTAGCTGACCGTATGTTATTTATGAATGGTGGCAAGAAATTTGCTGAAGGAACACCATCTGAAATTTTCGCTTTAGGCGACCAATTAGTAGAGCTTGGTTTAGATCTACCATTTGCTATGAAGCTAACGAAGCTTTTGAACGAAAATGGTGTAAAGCTTTTAGGCGAGCACATGACAGAAGAAGAGCTGGTGAATGACTTATGGAAATCCAACTTCAAAAAGTAAGTTATGCTTATGCACAAGGGACGCCTTTTGAAAAAAGAGCGTTATTTGATGTTGAATTGGCTATTCCTTCAGGTAGCTATCAAGCAATTATAGGTCATACGGGTTCAGGGAAGTCTACGATTTTACAACATCTAAATGCACTTTTAAAACCTACAGAAGGTACTATACAAATCGGGGACAGAACTATTACAGCTGGTAAAAAGGCGAAGGATTTAAAATCGGTTCGTCAAAAAGTAGGGATTGTATTTCAATTTCCCGAACATCAGTTATTTGAAGAAACGGTTTTAAAAGATATTATTTTTGGTCCTATGAATTTTGGTGTCTCTGAAGAAGAAGCGATAAAACGTGCGCAGCAACTAATCGAGCTCGTAGGGTTATCACATACGGTACTTGATAAGTCCCCCTTTGATTTATCGGGTGGTCAAATGCGACGTGTTGCTATTGCAGGGGTGCTCGCTATGGAACCAGAAGTAATTGTCCTTGATGAGCCGACAGCTGGACTTGATCCGCGAGGTCGTAAAGAAATTATGAATTTATTCCTACAACTACACAAGGAAAAGAATTTAACGACAATTCTTGTGACACATAGTATGGAAGATGCGGCACGGTATGCAGATCGAATTGCGATTATGCATGAAGGCAAATGCGTATTAACAGGGAGTCCGGAAGAAATCTTCGGAAATGCTGAGCAATTGGCGAAGTATCGATTAGAGCCGCCGCGTATTGTACGCTTTCAGAGAGCGTTAGAAGAGAAGATGGGCCGTAAGTTACCAATACTTTGTCTAACGGAAGAAGAGCTTGCTTCTGCGATTGCGGTAGCTGTTAGAGAGGAGCGTGCGGGTCAATGATGGAGAAAATGATTTTTGGCCGCTTTATGCCAGGGGAATCCTTCGTTCATAAATTAGATCCCCGCTCGAAACTTTTATTTGTGTTCTCATTTATCATTATCGTATTTTTAGCGAACAACCCTGTGACATATGCAGCTCTGCTTGTCTTTACATTACTTGTTATTTTTGTTTCAAGGATTAAATTATACTTTTTAATAAATGGCTTGAAGCCGGTTATTATCTTAATGGCATTTACATTCTTACTTCATATTTTCTTTACTAAAGAAGGCAATTTACTTTATCATTGGAAGTTTATCAGTATATATGAAGAAGGTTTGAAACAAGGTATTTTCATTTCTATTAGATTTTTAGTATTAGTATTTATGACATCAATTTTGACGCTAACAACTTCACCTATTTCGATTACAGATGGTTTAGAAGTGCTTTTAAATCCATTCAAAAAATTAAAATTGCCTGTGCATGAGTTAGCACTAATGATGTCAATATCACTTCGTTTCATTCCAACATTAATGGATGAAACTGATAAAATTATGAAGGCACAAATGGCGCGCGGATCGGATCTTAGTACTGGACCAATCAAAGAACGCGTAAAAGCTGTTGTACCACTGCTAGTACCACTCTTCGTTAGCGCATTTAAACGTGCTGAGGATTTGGCGACGGCAATGGAAGTACGTGGTTATCGTGGCGGAGAAGGCCGCACACGCTATCGCCAATTGAAGTGGGATAGTAAGGATATATTAGCGATTCTGTTACTTGTAGCCATGACAGCATTATTAATAACCCTTCGTAGTTAATGAATGAGGAGATTGCATAACGATGAAAAGAAGAATGAAAGCTACAATCACATATGATGGAACGAATTTCTCTGGTTACCAAGTGCAACCGGAGAAACGTACTGTGCAAGAAGAGCTTCAAAAAGTGCTTACCGTCATGCATAAAAATGAGATTGTCCAGGTGACAGCGAGTGGAAGAACAGATGCTAAAGTGCATGCAACTGGCCAAGTTATCCATTTTGACACTACACTGTCCATTCCTCTTGATCGTTATGCACAAGCAATAAACGTTCAATTACCGAGAGACATCCGAATTGTTCAAATAGAAGAGGTGTCTGATGACTTTCACGCAAGGTTTAGCGTACATGGTAAGCGTTATCGCTATATTTGGTCTTGTGAAGCCATACAGAGCCCTTTTAGACGTTTTTATGCGACACCTACCAATGGTGTAAAGCCAAATGTTATGGCAATGCAAGAAGCAGCACAGTATATTCTAGGGACACATGATTTTTCATGTTTTTGTGCAGCCAATACAAGCGTGAAAGATAAAGTGCGTACTGTTGCAAAGTTGGACTTTGAATGGCATGGTGAGGAATTGCATATGACAATTGAAGGAAATGGCTTTTTGTATAATATGGTGCGAATTATTGCAGGTACTTTATGGGAAGTCGGAATTGGTAAACGCCAAGCTGATGAGCTCACCTCAATTATTGCTTCAATGAATCGAGGGAATGCCGGTAAAACGGCGCCACCACACGGATTGTACTTAGAATTTGTGTTCTATAGCGACTGAAGCAACATCTCCAGGTGTTTTTGGTTAAGCCCTTGACAAAAGTTGTTATTCGTTATATTATGACATATGGTATTTTCATTACCCCACTCGATAAGCCCCGAATCTTATAGTGTTGTGGATAAAGAAAACAATTGGAACAGAAAATAGAAACAAATAGTAGGAGGATACTAACATGCGTACAACATTCATGGCTAAAGGTCACGAAGTAGAGCGTAAATGGTTAGTAGTTGATGCAGAAGGCAAAACTCTTGGTCGTTTAGCTTCTGAAGTAGCTGCTATCTTACGCGGTAAACATAAAGCAATTTTCACACCAAACGTTGACACTGGGGATCACGTAATCCTTATCAACGCTGGTAAAATCGAATTAACAGGTAAAAAATTACAAGATAAAATTTATTACCGTCACACTCAATATGCAGGTGGTTTAAAAACTCGTACTGCAGGTGAAATGAAAGAAAAATATCCAAAACAAATGCTAGAATTAGCTATCAAAGGGATGCTTCCTAAAAACTCTTTAGGTCGTCAAATGTTCACTAAACTTCACGTATACGCTGGAGCAGAACACCCACACGCAGCACAAAAACCAGAAGCATATGAGCTTCGCGGATAATTATTAGAGGAGGAAATACCCTTGGCACAAGTTCAATATATCGGCACAGGTCGTCGTAAAAGTTCTGTAGCTCGCGTACGTTTAGTACCAGGCGAAGGAAATATCGTTATTAACAATCGCGACGTTGAAAACTACGTCCCATTCGCTGCTTTACGCGAAATTATTAAACAACCATTAGTAGCAACTGAAACAGTTGGAAGCTACGACATTCACGTTAACGTGAATGGTGGTGGATACACAGGTCAAGCTGGCGCAATCCGTCATGGTATTGCACGTGCTTTACTAACAGTTGATCCTGATTTCCGTCCAGCACTTAAATCAGCAGGTCTACTTACTCGTGACCCACGTATGAAAGAACGTAAGAAGCCAGGTCTTCGCGGCGCTCGTCGTGCACCTCAATTCTCAAAACGTTAATCATTCGTTTATGCGAATTCAAACCGTCCCATTTTTATGGGGCGGTTTTTTGTTTTAAATTATAAAGTATTAGTATAAATGATTTTATATAAGCTAATCATTAGGACATATCGTCCAAGCATATAGCATATAATAATGCAAAAGGGCGGTGTCGTTATTTGAAGCGGTGGCTTATTTTAGGGACAATTTTACTTTGTTGTATACTATTTGTTGTATATGGAGTAAAAGCATCAGATCGAGGGTTTTTCATTTCAGAAACACTTGGCGGAGTGAAAATAGTAGTAGATGCTGGACATGGTGGGATTGATGGCGGTGCATCTACAGCGGATATTATTGAAAAAGATATCACACTTGCCATTTCACAAAAGGTAGAGCAGAAGCTAAAGAAAAAAGGTGCGACGGTATTTATGACGCGTACTAAAAATGATGATGTTATTGCAGAGCATGCTTCTGATCAAACTTATAACACATTAAGAGAGCGTAAAAAAGAAGATATTTTCTTAAGAGAGAGACTTGTAGCTGAACAAAAACCAGATCTCTTTATAAGTATCCATGCAAATGCAATTCCGGAAACGAAATGGAGAGGTGCTCAGGTATTCTATCATCAAAATGGACATCCTGGCGGTGAGTTTTTGGCAAAAGAAATTCAATCCTCTATACGAGAGAATTTGAAGAATACAAAACGAGAAGCATTGTCTATTAAGCAAGTGTATTTATTGAAAAAAGCAACGATGCCTTCTGCGCTAATAGAGACAGGCTTTATAAGCAATCCAGAAGAACGAAAATTACTTACATCACCGAAATACCAAGATCAAATGGCAGATGCAATTGTCCAAGGGATTGAGCAATATTTTGAGATCAATATTGAATAAAGCAACTCTTAGACCTAATTCATACCCTTTGTGATATACTAAAATTCGAAAAAAGATATTTACTAGAGGAGTGTCTATTGTGATTAATGAACAACAAGTCCGTGAATTAGTCGGAGAACTAAAAGATCCTTTTTTACATAAAACATTAGCAGAAACAAACGGTATTACGAATGTATCAATAAAAGAAGAAAAAAATCATGTAAGTGTGAAAGTAGCAATTGCTAAAACTGGTACACCAGAACAAATGCAATTACAAATGCAAGTTGTAGATGCTTTGAAAAATAATGGAGTAGAAACAGTAGGTATTCGATTTGAAGAACTTCCGCAAGAAATTTTAGAGCAATTCCGTGGTACAGCTACAAGAGCGGAGGCACAAGATGTATTATCTCCACTTAGTAATGTAAAATTCATTTCAATAGCTTCAGGTAAAGGCGGCGTAGGTAAATCAACAGTATCTGTTAACCTTGCTGTAGCTCTTGCGCGTCTTGGCAAAAAGGTCGGCCTAATTGATGCTGATATCTATGGCTTTAGTGTACCTGATATGATGGGTGTACAAACAATGCCAGTGGTAGAAGAAAATCGTATTATTCCTGTTGATCGTTTAGGTGTAAAAATGATTTCTATGGGCTTCTTTGTTGAAGATAACGCACCAGTGGTATGGCGCGGACCAATGCTTGGGAAAGTGTTAGACCAATTCTTCCGCGACGTAGAATGGGGCGAGCTTGACTATTTACTATTGGATTTACCTCCGGGTACAGGGGATATTGCGCTTGATATTCACCAAATGCTACCTGAATCAAATGAAATCGTTGTAACAACGCCGCACCCGACTGCTGCATTCGTAGCAGCTCGTGCAGGCGCAATGGCAATTAAAACAGATCATAACATCCTTGGTGTTATTGAAAATATGTCTTGGTTCCAATCAAAAGTATCTGGCGAACGTGAATTTGTTTTCGGCGAAGGCGGCGGTCCTAAATTGGCCGAAGAACTTCGTACAGAATTACTTGGTCAAATTCCTTTAGGTCAACCTGATTGGAATGACGTGGATTTCGCACCATCTGTTTATGCAAAAAATCATGCTACAGGTCAAATTTATCTTGATATCGCACGCAACGTAATAGGAAAGCTAGAAGAGAAGTAATCATAAAAAGAGGCGGGTACCTTTTACAAGGCACTCGCTTCTTTTTGTATGTTGGTTATTATTGCCCTTCTTTCTTTTTCCCACCACCGGACTCGTCGTTACTCTTGCCACTCTTGGATTTCTCTTCACCACCAGCTGTTTCACCAGCAGATTGTATAAGTTTCAACCATTTTTCTTGTAGAAGCGGGCTTTCAATCGTTTCAGCAATAATTTTTTCTAGGTTTTCTTTCGAATTTGCTGATTTTAAAATCTTTTCAAGTTGTTTTTGCATATCAGGCTGACCAAAAAATTGCTCAAGGTCTTTTTGGAATGAAGCGTCTTTAATTAAGTCCTTCATAACGTCCTTTTGTTCTTTTTTTATGCTTTTTGCAAACGTTTCACGGAATTTCGGATCTTCAAACTGCTTTTTCCAATAATCTTCAGCTTTTTTGGATAGTAATGTTTCTTCGATTGCCTTTTTTACCTCTTCGTTTTCTAATATAAGTAAATCCCGGAAGCTGTTATCTTCAAGAAGCTGTCGTATTGCCTTTTTGCCATCTTCAGATTGCAGTGCATCGAGCATAATTTTTTTTACTTCATCATAGGACTGCGTATTTTGTTGGTTAGCAGAACAACCAGCCAAGAAAACAATGAAGCAAAATGAAAAGATGATCCTTTTGGCCATTTTAATTCCTCACTTTCTCCATATTGCTTTCAATTATTGTTCACATTTAACGAAGTAATATGTATTGATTTGCAGGAGAAATAGATTTTTTACGCATTCGTTGTTAGAATGAAACAAGAAATTGTTTTTATAAACGGAGGACTTTTAGTCGTGACGATACGAAATTGGTTTAAATTTTTCTTAAATGCAATGTTAATCGGTGGTTCCATTACGGGAGTTTTTAGTTTATTCATTAGGTGGAATGACTTTTATGCCGTACATTTTTCGAATGGGGAATGGGCAGAGTTATTTTCAGGAATTATTTGGTTTGTTATTTTAGGTTTTACAATGAGTGTTATTGCACAAATGGGATTCTTTGCATATTTAACTGTGCACCAAATTGGAGTGAACATTTTCCGTTCCTTAACATTATGGAATTGGGTACAAATGCTGATTATTGTTGTCACGTTAATTGATTTAGTATTGTTCCGCTTCAAACCATACGCTCATACTGCACAAGATTGGTTATTGTATATTATTCTATTGCTTGTCTTACTTACGGGTTCCATAGCGACTGCTATACAAAAGACAAAATTAACGAAGAAACATGTTCTTATTCCTTCATTATTTTTTATGATAGTAGTAACTACACTGGAATGGTTAATCGCGTTATGGGTGCGCACGGATGGTGGAGATGAATATGTAACGTTATTACTATTCCCTCTATTAGCGGTTAACGCTTTTCAATTGCTAATTTTGCCGAAATATAATGCGAAATCTGATGAAGATCGATTGAAATTAGAAGAACGCCGTAAAGCACGTCGATTAGCTGAAGCATCAAAAGTAAAGTAACAAGTAAAGTGATGTCCTTATATATATGGACATCACTTTTTTGATTAAACATTATTATTCGAAACGCTAATATGCTTTGTATTTTTAATTAATGAATAAATCGCGGAAAGTTAATAATTATCCCTGTCCTAGGAATGATAACAACTCTCTTAAGGGAATTTCTTATCTTTCACATCGTAGCCGAAGATTGTCTTTTCCAAAGTAGAGAAATCATATTTAGCTCGTAATGCATCGATTTTTTTAAAACTTATACGTAGTTCTTGATGCATAGGAGCAGTAATAATATCTCCTTTGACAAGTATGGGGAGTTTATCCTTTGACCATACTTTAGAAGATCCAAGCATATTAATTTGTTCTTGCCATAAATGTTGACGCATATCACTAGGGAATAGTTGGTCCTTTGTTCTAAACCATAAAGGCTTTACACCAAAATGTTTCTCATAAATAGTGATTTCTTCCCCTAAGGCCTGTAGATTACTTTCATAATATGCACTTTCTTTTCCTAATAATCCAGTAGGTATCTTTTTTTCTTTAAGTAATTGTACAATCGCAGGGGAACGATTTATCCAATCCTTATCTAATAGTAATAGCGGATATGGGGGAGACAAAGTTTTTACCCATTGCTCCAGTTCTTGATCTCCGAAAGAAACATCAATTGTTAATGTTTGACCATAAGTTCCTTTTGCGATAATATCTGGCCCATCAGTTACGTTAAAAACTTCTAAAAGTTTCTCTTTTGTAGGTATAAATAATAAAAAAACAACCAAAATAAAACTACTAATAATGATAGTTTTCCGCATCATATCAACGCTCCCACTCATTTTTTATTAACACTAAAAAAATCCCCTATTACTTTTTTATGATAATGTGTTGACAATAATGCAAAAAGGATGATAAGATATGGAAGTCGTCAAAACAGCACGACAAAATGAACCTTGAAAACTGAACATGCAAGACGTTAATCAATAAATGTTTTAAACATCAACTTTGTTGGTGGATTAAAACGAAAAATAGATATCATCTTCGGATGATACGCTAGCAAAGCTAATGAGCTTTCAAACTACTTTTATGGAGAGTTTGATCCTGGCTCAGGACGAACGC
>NZ_JBNNTI010000023.1:0-62856 GCF_050278625.1 Viridibacillus sp. NPDC096237
TTCAATCACACGCCCTCGTTCATCGACAAAGCAGGCGTAATGAACATGCTTAGCAATGTCCATACCGACAACGAGTGTATTTTCAGTAACTTGATCAAGGGAAAACAGCTGAAGAGCTTGTATTTCTTTACCGTCAGGTAGAGGGAATACGAGCCCCACAGTTGCCTAAAGCAAAGCTTCTTATTAAAGTAGCGAAGCAATCTATCGGAATAACAGAAGGGACACAGATGGCACAACATGAAATCGCCACGCTCCTACGTCAGTATCGCCTATTAGAAAGCGAAATTGAATCTGTAAATAATCAATTAGCCGAAATGGCTAAAACAACGATGGAATATGATTTACTTGCATCAGTTCCAGGTTTAGGAGATGCAACGATTGTTGATTTACTTTCAATCCCTTATGTGGAAAGCAATCAATGGTGGTACTGTGTGGTAAATTACTGAAGGTATTACATGGTATTTGTAAAAAAAAAGTCCGTTTTAACGAGAAACATATGATGAAAGACCTCTACTGTCTCGCAGAGGCAGGATAAACAAATTCTTTTCATCGAACTATGACAAGAAAGATGACACGGAGAAGCCAGCAACATAACTAAACTTAGACCAAGAGTCCCCGGGGCAGCTTAGCAGGCCTCTGCCTTATGAATAGACCGAACGAAGGAATGTAAGCGCACTGACGCTAAGAGACATGGGAGGGTACGTCGTCATAAGCATTGCAGAGATCCATTGTGCATCAAATAATGGACTAAAAAAGTTAATGATTTTCATTAGTTTTAGCGAAGCGTACGCTAAAATTGGTAATAAAAACTATAAATTCAATCATCTGTTTACAAAAGAGATGAAAAATATTTTTCTTACATCACTAAGTGATGAAAACCGTTGATACTTCAATGTTTATAGAGGGAGTTTAGTTCAATAAGGGATCTGCTAATTAAAGGAAATTAAAGCTTTTTGTAGAATGAATATTAATAAGTTGGAGGAGGGATAACTTTGCAAATTTCTATTTATCCAATAGCTATAGTAAATAATAATCGTAAAGCTATTGAAGATGATAATTGGGGTTCAATTATATCAACCATTGAACTTGCAGAAAATATAAATGAATCTTCTTTGAAAGGTATTAATGAATTCTCTCACTTAGAAATCATTTTTTACTTTGATAAGGTTGCTGATGATAATATTCAATTTGAAGCAAGATATCCAAGAAACAATAAAGAATATCCTAAAGTTGGTATTTTTGCACAAAGGGGTAAAAATAGACCTAATAAGTTAGGAGTTACTATTGTGGAACTTTTGGAAATAAATAATAAAAAATTGATTGTTAAGGGATTAGATGCAATAGACGGAACTCCTATTATTGATATTAAACCAGTGATGAAAGAGTTTCTACCAAAAGGAGAAGTAATGCAACCAAATTGGTCAACATCTTTAATGGATAGATATTGGAACTCCTAACTGATGGGGCAAGAGCTGAAGATCAGGGCTGTCATTTAGACGGCTTTTTCTTATGCTGCTAGGCAGCCTCAAAACGGAACACGTTAATATACATCTTGGGGTTTCCCTTTTTTGATAAACAATCAAATAAAGGGTAAAGTTTGTGAATAAATGCACTTCAACTAAACCAGCTAATAGTTTGTCAATAATTTTCTTTGAAAAGTTTAATAGGCAAGTGCTATACTAAAAAGTGTATGACAAATAACCTTCCTAAAGTTTATTTTTGGAAGGTTTTGTTTGATATAGCTGTACTTACTTATCAGGCTAAATCTTGGTACATAGTTCTGTTTTTTAATAAGGCAAAAATCCAATGTAATAGTTTATTAACACAAGCTATCATCGCTACTTTAAAAGATTTTCCTTCGTTACGTTTTTTATCATAAAATTCACGTAATTTCTTGTTTCGAGGAATGATTTTATCGTCTGTTTTAGTTTTCCTGCAATCTCGTATTGCACAACGAACAGCCATGAACAAGGAATGACGAAGTCTACTTGAACCTCGTTTTGTAATTCGATTCTTGGTCGCTGAAAACTTACCTGATTCGAAAACACTTGGATCAACACATAAAGGGCAAAAACATATCTCCAAACGAGGAAGAAAGAGACTTAGATATATTCTGTTTAAAGTAATAGTACCACTCATTCGTCACAATGAAGCACTCAAGAAGCTTCATGAATATTACACAACACGCCAACAAAATCCCTTACGTGGAAAGCAATCAATGGTGGTACTGTGTGGTAAATTACTGAAGGTATTACATGGTATTTGTAAAAAGAAAGTCCGTTTTAACGAGAAACATATGATGAAAGACCTCTACTGTCTCGCAGAGGCAGGATAAACAAATTCTTTTCATCGAACTATAACAAGAAGGATGACACGGAGAAGCCAGCAAAATAACTAAACTCAGGCTATGAGTCTCCGGGGCAGCTTAGCAGGCCTCTGCCTTATGAATAGACCGAATGAAGGAATGTAAGCGCACTGACGCTAAGAGACATGGGAGGGTACGTCGTCATAAGCATCGCAGAGATCCATTGTGCATCAAATAATGGACTAAAAAAGTTAATGATTTTCATTAGTTTTAGCGAAGCGTACGCTGAAATTGGTAATAAAAACTATAAATTCAATCATCTGTTTACAAAAGAGATGAAAAATATTTTTCTTACATCACTAAGTGATGAAAACCGTTGATACTTCAATGTTTATAGAGGGAAGTTAGTTGAAGAAGCAGGTATTTTTAGAATGGCGTTGAAGTAGTATTATGGTAAAAAAAGTGGGGGAATTAAAAATGAACATAAAACAATTAAGGAGAAAGTTAAAATGAGATTAGAGAGTGAGAGAATTTATTTAAGACCTCTTTGCGAGTTAGATGCACCTATTATATTAGAAAATACAATGGATAAAGAAATACGTTATATGACTGGAACGAATTCTAATTTTTCACTGGTTCAAATTAAGACACATATTGAAAATATTAATAATGATTCAAGTCGCTATGATTTCGCTATTTGTTTAAAAGGCACTGACGAAATGATCGGGGAGTTATCGATTTTCGATATAGATGAGGAGAACAAAAAAGCAGGATTCAGAATATCGATGGCTTCTATTTCATTAACAGGTAAAGGATATGGTACTGAAGCTACAAAAATTGTTCTAAGTTTTGTTTTTGAACAACTCCAATTAAATCGTTTACAGTTAGAAGTATTTAGCCATAATTTGCGTGGAATTAGAGCGTATGAAAAGGTTGGGTTTGTAAAAGAAGGAGTCTTACGTCAATCCTTATATTATAACGATTCGTACTCAGATGAAATTATTATGGCATTACTTAAATGTGATTTTAAAAGTATGCTATTGTAATAATCCAAAATGATACAAGTGTAACGTTGATAGCTTTTTAATACATAAATATGGAATCATTCAATTAGCAGATTGTGAAGTAATATACTTAAACTAACGGGGTGCTTTAGTTGAAGAAGATAGCCAAACTAAAAGCAACAATCTTTGAGAAAACAGCCAAAAATAAACATGAGTATATTAAATGGGTTTCATAGTACAATAAGAGCTAAAACATGTCTACGGTTGTTTTATAGACATGTTTTTAATTTCGTAAAATTTGATGTATTCTGTATTAAAATGAAAAAACAACATTTTCGAGAGTGCTTATGGCATTTGAAAAAAGGTCATAAATAAAACTTATTACAATCTATAATATTAATGTAATTTACTTATGAACAAATTTAGTTTATTATTATTGGTGGAGAAAAGAAGCTATTTATAAAGCCTTTTCATTAGTTAATTAGAGGGGGAACCAACCTATGGCAATCAAAAACTTGCATAACAGCCGTGCTTCATTCGATGTAAATGGTAAACAGTATAACTTCTACCGTTTAGCTGCAATCGAAGAAGCTGGTATCGCAAAAGTATCACGCCTTCCTTATTCAATCAAAGTATTATTAGAATCTGTTTTACGTCAATACGACGGCTATGTAATCAAAGAGGATCATGTTGATCAATTAGCAAAATGGGGCGCGGATGTAGATCCTAATGCTGAAGTTCCTTTCAAACCATCACGCGTAGTATTACAAGATTTCACTGGTGTACCAGTAGTAGTTGACTTAGCATCTCTACGTTCTGCAATGAAAGAAATGGGCGGAGACGCTAACGAAATTAACCCTGCAATTCCAGTTGACCTTGTAATTGACCACTCAGTACAAGTTGACAAATACGGTACTGCAACAGCTTTACAAGCTAACATGGACCTTGAATTCGAGCGTAACGCTGAGCGTTATAACTTCTTAAAATGGGCTCAAACATCTTACGACAATTTCCGTGCTGTACCTCCTGCAACTGGTATCGTTCACCAAGTTAACCTTGAGTACTTAGCTCCAGTTGTACACGTGAATGAAAATGCAGACGGAACTTTCGAAACATTCCCTGATTCAGTTGTTGGTACTGACTCTCATACTACGATGATCAACGGTATCGGCGTACTTGGATGGGGTGTAGGTGGTATCGAAGCTGAAGCAGGTATGTTAGGTCAACCTTCATACTTCCCAGTTCCAGAAGTAATCGGTGTTAAATTAACAGGCGATCTTCCAAACGGAACTACAGCTACTGACTTAGCTCTTAAAGTAACTCAAGTTCTACGTGCTAAAGGTGTAGTTAATAAATTTGTTGAGTTCTTCGGTCCTGGAATCCCTCAATTACCACTAGCTGACCGTGCAACAATTTCAAACATGGCTCCTGAATACGGTGCTACATGTGGTTACTTCGCAATTGACGAAGAATCACTAAACTATATGCGTTTAACTGGTCGTGACGAAGAGCACATCCAAGTTGTTGAAAAATACTTAAAAGAAAACAACATGTTCTTTGATCCTGAATTAGAACCAGTTTACACTGACGTTGTAGAAATTAACCTTGCTGATATCGAGCCTAACTTATCAGGTCCTAAACGTCCGCAAGATTTAATTCCACTTTCAAACATGAAAAAACGTTACCACGAAGTAGTCGTAGCTCCTTCTGGTGTACAAGGTTTCGGTTTAACTGAAAAAGAATTCGAAAAAACTGCAACTGCTAAATTCGCTGAAGGCGATGTAGAAATCCCTGCAGGTGCTGTAGCAATCGCTGCAATCACTTCATGTACAAATACATCTAACCCTTACGTATTAATCGCTGCAGGTTTAGTAGCTAAAAAAGCTGTTGAAAAAGGTTTAACTGTTCCTAAATGGGTTAAAACTTCATTAGCACCAGGTTCAAAAGTTGTAACTGGATACCTAAACGATTCTGGTCTAACAACGTACTTGGACGAAATCGGTTTCAACACTGTAGGTTACGGCTGTACTACATGTATCGGTAACTCAGGTCCATTACTTCCTGAAATCGAAGAAGCGATTACTTCAAATGACTTATTCGTAACTTCTGTACTTTCAGGTAACCGTAACTTCGAAGGTCGTGTACACCCACTAGTTAAAGCTAACTACTTAGCATCACCACCACTTGTTGTTGCTTACGCATTAGCTGGTACTGTAGATGTAGATCTTCAAAATGATTCATTCGGTAAAGATAAAGATGGCAACGATGTATTCTTCGCTGATATCTGGCCTACTACTGAAGAAATCAACAATGTTCTTGGTAAAGTTGTAACTCGTGATCTATTCCAAAAAGAATATGCACGCGTATTTGACGAAAACGAAAAATGGAATGAAATTGAAACATCAACTGATTCTCTATACACATTTGATGAAAAATCAACTTACATTCAAAACCCACCATTCTTCCAAAACCTTGCGCCAAAACCAGAAGACATTAAAGGACTTTCTGGCTTACGTGTACTTGCGAAGTTCGGTGACTCTATCACAACTGACCATATCTCTCCTGCAGGTGCGATCGGTAAAGATACACCAGCTGGTCAATATTTACGTGCTAACGGTGTAGAACCACGTAACTTCAACTCTTATGGTTCTCGTCGTGGTAACCACGAAGTTATGATGCGAGGTACTTTCGCTAACATCCGTATCCGTAACCAAGTAGCTCCTGGTACAGAAGGTGGTTACACTACTTACTGGCCAACAGGCGAAGTTGAGTACATTTACGATGCAGCTATGAAATACGCTGAAAGTGGTACTGGTTTAGCTGTTCTTGCTGGAAAAGATTACGGTATGGGATCTTCACGTGACTGGGCTGCTAAAGGTACAAACCTTCTAGGCGTTAAGACAGTTATCGCTGAATCTTATGAGCGTATTCACCGTTCAAACCTAGTAATGATGGGTGTTCTTCCATTACAATATGTTGATGGACAAAACGCTGAATCTCTAGGCTTAACTGGTAAAGAAGAAATCTCAGTTAATATCGCTGAAGGTGTTAAACCTCAAGATATCTTAACTGTAACTGCTAAAGCTGAAGACGGTTCTGTTAAAGAATTCAAAGCTCTTGCACGTTTCGATTCAGAAGTAGAAGTAGACTACTACCGTAACGGCGGTATCCTACAAATGGTACTTCGTAACAAATTAACAAAATAAGTTAGGTTGATTCATTAAGAATTTACCTATCATTGTATACATGTGTAGCGTATCTTAATTGTATGCTACACATGTATTTTTTTGTTTTAAGTTGGAAAATAAATGATATTTTGAATCAATCTGAGAAAAAAATAGTAGAGGTGTACCGATTGGGATTTATGAAAAAGAAACTACTTCAATTTTCCGCATACTCAATTGCCTTCATAATTGCCTTTAATGTGCCTTTTGCCTATATGAGTGCAGTATATGCAGCACCAGTAAAGGAACAACATAAAGAGGGTTATGAGGAAGCTGAGATAGGCGAGACAGTTGTACCGCAAGAAGCAATTACAATAGAAGAAACATCAGATACATCGGGAAAACAAGATAAACAATCATCTGTAGAAACACCAAATAATCCTGAAAGAATTGAAGAAAAAGCGAATGTAGAATCACCAAATCTTATATATACATATGTAACAGTGAAAGCAAACAGTCTACTATACGAACCAAATAACACTACAAAAGCTCTGTTACAATTAAATGATTCGTCAACTAAATACCATGTAAATCGAACAGATAATGAAGATTGGTATGAATTATCAATTGGTCAAAGTACATATTGGATCGCAAGTGAAAACTTGAGTGAAGCAAACTTAGATGTAGTTACACCTGAAGTGAAAAAGTCAGTGAGTATTACAACTAAGAATACCTTCAAAATTTACAATCAACCAAGCACTACTTCGACAGTATTAGCGGTAGGTTCACAAGCAATAAAGTTTAAAACAATCGATATTGTTGACAACTACTTTGTACTAAAATTAGGAGATCAAACTGGCTATATTGCATTCAAAGATGTCGATTTATCGTTCAAATTAACAGATAAAGTCGAAATAGTAAATAAGTCAGTAGCGTTATATACTGTCATAAATAGTAAATTCAAAAAAATTGGTACATTAAAAACAGGTGCCATTTTTAAACCAACAAAAACAACGAGTAAGTATCATTACATTAAGAAGAGTGGCAAACAATACGCAATTTCAATAGCTGGTACAATGCCTACGAAGAAGGCGGTATCATTAGCAAAGCTGAAATCAGCAACGTATCCAATCACACTGTATACGGAAAAAGCTTCTGCTGTATATGATCAAAATGGTGTCAAAATCGGTTCTTTAAACAAAGGGCAAACTGTACATTTAAAAGGTATTTCTAAAGGCCGTGGCATAATTGAGTATTTAGGTCAGTCTGGATATGTTGATTTATTGAATTTCTATCATAAAAACATCGTTAATCCTACAAAAAACGTTACCTATAAGGCGTATTCTTACTATGTAAAAGTTTTCGCTAAATTATATCCCGAATTTACATCTTTAGAGAAAATTGGTGAATCTGTCGAAGGTAGAGCAATCTATGCTTTAAAAGTGGGTAATGGTAAGAAAGAAATTTTAGTAGATGCAGCCATTCATGCTCGTGAGCATATGACTACTAACGTTGTGATGGAAATGATTGACAACTACTCTTATAGCTACAACAAAAAGACAAGCTTTGCTGGCTATAAAGTACGTCAAACTCTAGATACAACAAGTATTTGGTTTGTACCAATGATTAACCCTGATGGTGTCACATTAGTGCAGAATGGTATAAATAGTATGGCAAATAAGAACTTGATCAAGAAGATCAATAAAAGCTCGAATTATAAACGTTGGAAAGCTAATGCCCGTGGTGTCGATTTAAATCGAAATTTCGATGGTGAATGGAAGTATGTAGCGTTTACTCCAAAAACCTATAAAGGTTACAAAGGGCCTCGCGTATTCTCAGAACCTGAAGCGCAAGCACTAAAAGCTTTCGTTGAACGTCACAAATTTAAATCTGATATTTCATATCATTCATCTGGTCAAATGTTATACTGGTTTAACTTCCAAAATAGTACTAATTATAAGCGCGATTTGGAGTTAACACGTCAAATTAGTCGTGTAACTGGCTATTCAATCATCCCACCTATGTATGCAAAAGGTAGTGGATCATCTGCTGATTGGTTTATCATGTCACAGAAAAAGCCTGGTATTACAGTTGAAATAGCACCGTATGCAGGTGAAGGTCCAGTATCCCATAGACATTGGAATAATGTATGGAAAAAAAACAAATCAATCGGTTTATTAGTATCAAAAGAAGCTAGTAAGCGATAACAAAATACAAAGCTAGTGGTTTCTTCTTTTATTATATAGATGTATAAATTCAATAGTTTGATGTCGAATGCGCTATATATAAGGCTTTTATGAGTAATTTCAGCTAGACTTCTGTATAATAGAGTTATGAGGTGAATTAAATGTTTGTTAGCAATAAAGAGATAGAAATCCGTTATGCGGAAACAGACCAAATGGGTGTAGTATATCACTCAAATTATATCATTTGGCTTGAAGTGGGACGTACACAGTTAATCCGTGATTTGGGGTTTTCAGTAAACCAACTTGAAGCGGATGGTTATGTATCGCCAGTGATGGATATTTCCATTCAATACAAAGCTGCGATGAGATATGGTCAAGTTGCGACAGTTCGAACTTGGATTGAGTCCCACGGGAAGTTACGTACAGTATATGGCTACGAGGTTCTTCATGAAGATGGCTCTGTAGCGGTAACAGCAACATCAGAACATATTTTAGTGAAAAAAGAGAATTTTAGACCTGTTTCTTTAGGAAAAGTAGACCCTAAATGGGATGAAAAATATAAAGAAATTGAAAGAAAAGAAGCTTAATGGCATTAGGTGTCACTAGAGTGGAGCTTGAATTATGGAAAGAGCGCGTGATAGCTGGTGAAATCGCTTTTCTTACACATTATTGGAAGGACGAGCGTTTCCCGGGTTGTAAGACAGTGACAAAAGTAGGTTGTGCGGACGTTGAAAAACTCATCAAATGGGGGGCAAACTATGGTTTAAAGCCCGAGTGGATCGATTATAAGCATTACCCTCATTTCGATCTTTTTGGTGACTATGAACGCCAGATTTTGTTAAGTGAAGGGCAATTACAGCAGTACAATCGCTTTAATGCATAACAAAAGCATGGCGCACTTCACATTGGCGCCATGCTTTTCATTTGTCTTATTAAGCTTCTTTTATATAATCATATTTAATCTCATTAAGTGTTGCATCCACTAAAATGTGAAGATCGTGATTGTCGAAAAACCACAAATCATCTTCTTCGATGTAGAAAGTTGTATTATTCTTTTCAACTTCAACTGCAGGATTCATTGATTGTTCACGATTCATACCAAGTGAAAAACCTTCATGAAAAGGGCTAGAGCCACCATAACGAGCATAAAAACGAATTTGGTCCCCGTCTTCTATATCCATTTCTTTTTCAAACCATTCTAGTGCTTCAGCTGATACGACAATTTTCATGCGGTGTACACTCCTTGTAGTTTACAACCATTTAACCTTAGGCTCAGTGCCTGCTTTAATACGTACAATATTCGAACGATGTCTGTAAAAAATAAAGGCTGCTAAGATTGTAATGATGATTAATAAAAAATAGTCTTGCTCAAAGAACGTATATATAATAGCATAAACAAAAGCTACTACAGAAGCAAACATAGAAGAAAAGCTGACCATTTTGGATACTTTTAAGCAAAGTATGAATGCAATAAATAAGATGATGAAAATTGGCCAATGGTAACCTAATACTACACCAGCTGAAGTGGCTACTGCTTTACCACCACGGAATTTTGCGAATACAGGGAACATATGACCAACAACTGCAAGCGCTCCTACAACTAGAGGATGAATGCCACTATCAGCAAAGTATGCGAGTGTTGGTAATAGCGTCGCTATCGTTCCTTTTAAGATATCCATAAGTGTTACGACAATACCTGCTTTTTTTCCGAGAATTCGGAAGGTATTTGTAGCACCTAAGTTTCCGCTGCCGTGTTCGCGGATATCGGTCTTATAAAATAGTTTACCGATCCATAAACCTGAAGGAATTGAACCTATCAAGTATGTCAAGATGATTAATAGAATCATATGCATATAAAACTCCTTCTTTTTTAGTAGTTGGTACTAATAGTTTATCATAATACTATATTGGTACACAATATACACATCTTCTTAGAGTATTATCTTATTCTTATTTTGTTTTAGATTCAACGTTTGGTACAATAAACTCTATATGAAATTAAATTACCTCTTGTTGACAGTAAAAGAGAAAGTGCGTAATATAATTTTAAGTGGAACGGGTGTTTGTATTTAGGGGGAATTTTTTTGACAGATAAACAAACAGTCATGTCTTACAATGATGATGCAATACAAGTACTTGAAGGATTAGAAGCTGTTCGTAAACGTCCAGGTATGTATATCGGTTCAACTGATAGCCGAGGATTACATCATCTTGTTTATGAAATTGTCGACAATGCAGTCGATGAAGCATTAGCTGGCTTTGGTTCACATATCATTGTGAAAATTCACGAGGATCAAAGTATAAGTGTACGTGACTACGGTCGAGGCATGCCTACAGGTACTCACAAAACAGGTAAACCAACACCAGAAGTTATTTTTACCATTCTGCATGCAGGTGGTAAATTTGGACAAGGTGGCTATAAAACAAGTGGAGGATTGCACGGTGTAGGTGCTTCCGTAGTAAATGCATTATCCTCATGGCTTGAAGTCACTATTCACCGTGACGGCACAAAATATAGAATGCGCTTTGAAAATGGTGGTAAACCCGCTACTACATTAGAGAAAATAGGGACAACAAAAGAATCGGGAACATGTATACATTTCCTACCAGATGACACTATATTTTCAGCGACAAAGTATAATTTTGACACCCTTGCTGAACGGTTAAGAGAATCTGCCTTTTTATTAAAAGGCTTAAAAATCGAGCTAATTGAAGAACAAACAGGCAATCATGAAACGTATCATTATGAAAATGGTATCGAGGCTTTCGTTGCTTACTTAAACGAAGAAAAAGACGTTTTACACCCAGTCAAGTATGTTGAAGGATCACAAGACGAAATTGCAGTCGAATTTGCTTTCCAATTCAACGATGGCTACTCAGAAACGATTTTATCATTCGTTAATAACGTTCGTACTCGTGACGGAGGCACACATGAAACCGGTGCCAAGGCAGCCATGACACGTGTATTCAATGAATATGCACGCAAAATCGGCTTATTAAAAGAAAAAGACAAAAACTTAGACGGCTCTGATATTCGTGAAGGCTTAGCAGCTATTATCTCCGTTCGAATTCCTGAAAACTTGCTACAGTTTGAGGGACAAACGAAAGGGAAGCTAGGTACTAGTGAAGCTAGAAGTGTCGTCGATTCGGTTGTGTCTGAGAAATTACTTTACGTGTTAGAGGAAAACGCTGAGCTTAGTGCTTCCCTTGTACGTAAAGCAATTCGTGCGCAACAAGTTCGTGAAGCAGCGCGTAAAGCACGTGAAGATGCACGTAACGGCAAGAAAAACAAAAAATCTAGTGCGCTATTGTCTGGAAAGCTAACTCCAGCACAGTCCCGTAACGCCGCTAAAAACGAATTATATCTTGTCGAAGGAGATTCTGCGGGCGGTTCAGCAAAACAAGGCCGTGACCGTACATTCCAAGCCATTTTGCCACTTCGCGGTAAAGTCATTAACACCGAAAAAGCAAAATTACAAGATATCTTAAAAAATGAAGAAATCGCTACGATTATTCATGCAGTTGGCGCAGGAGTAGGAGCTGACTTCACTATTGAAGATGCTGCATATGATAAAGTCATCATCATGACCGATGCCGATACAGATGGTGCCCATATCCAAGTCCTGTTATTAACTTTCTTTTATCGCTATATGAAACCGCTAATTGAAGCGGGTAAAGTCTATATCGCACTGCCACCACTTTATAAAGTTTCAAAAGGTGTAGGTAAAAAAGAAGTATTGGAATATGCTTGGACTGAAAAAGATTTACAACAAGCGATTGATAAAATTGGTAAAGGCTATATTTTACAACGTTATAAAGGTCTCGGTGAGATGAATGCCGACCAATTATGGGATACAACGATGAATCCAGAAACAAGAACATTAATCCGTGTTAAAATCGACGACGGTGCTAGAGCTGAACGCCGTGTTACAACGCTAATGGGTGATAAAGTAGAACCACGTCGTAAATGGATAGAATCAAACGTTGATTTTGGTCTAGAAGAAGACTCCAATATTCTTGACAATGAATTCATTCAAAATGAGGAGGACTTAGTATGACACAGACCGAAAGTTATCAAGATTTACCACTAGAAGAAGTCATCGGCGATCGGTTTGGTCGATACAGTAAGTACATCATTCAAGATCGTGCCTTACCAGATGCTCGTGATGGTTTAAAACCAGTACAGCGCCGTATATTATATGCAATGTTTATGGGTGGTAATACACATGATAAACCCTTCCGTAAATCAGCAAAAACAGTCGGTAACGTAATCGGTAACTATCATCCACATGGTGATAGTTCTGTTTATGAAGCTATGGTGCGTATGAGTCAAGACTGGAAAGCGCGTCATATGCTTATTGAAATGCATGGTAATAACGGTTCTGTCGACGGTGATTCAGCGGCAGCAATGCGTTATACAGAAGCGCGTCTTTCTGCTATCGCAGCCGAGATGCTTCGTGATATTCAGAAAGAGACAGTAGATCTTGTACCAAACTTTGATGACCAAGATATGGAGCCGACTGTATTACCTGCTAGATTTCCAAATCTACTTGTTAATGGCTCTACAGGGATTTCCGCAGGTTATGCAACGGATATTCCTCCGCATGCATTACACGAAGTATTAGATGCTGTTTTAATGCGTATGAAAAACCCAAATGCGACTGTTAATGAACTTATGACCGTTATAAAAGGTCCAGATTTTCCAACCGGCGGTATTATCCAAGGTGTGGAAGGTATTAAAAAAGCATATGAAACAGGTAGAGGGAAAATTATCGTCCGTGCAAAGGCCGAGATCGAAACGCTTAAAGGTGGCAAAGAGCAAATCGTTGTCACTGAAATACCTTATGACGTCAATAAAGCAAATTTAGTTAAGAAAATTGACGAAATGCGTTTAGATAAACGTCTTGAGGGGATTGCAGAAGTACGTGACGAATCAGATCGTACAGGTTTAAGAATGGTCATTGAACTAAAAAAAGAAGTTCCAGGGAAACCAATTCTGCAATATTTATATAAAAACACTGACCTTCAAATTACGTATAACTTTAATATGATTGCGATTTATAAACGTCGTCCAACGATGATGACATTGCCATTACTATTAGATGCATATATCGATCACCAAAAAGAAGTAGTTACAAGACGTTCTCAATTTGACTTAAAAAAAGCGAAAGATCGCCTACATATCGTAGAAGGATTAATGAAGGCATTATCGATTTTAGATGAAGTTATTCATACAATCCGTCAGTCAAAAGATAAAAGAGATGCTAAAAACAACTTGATGTTAAAATTCAACTTCACTGAAATTCAAGCTGAAGCAATTGTTTCATTACAGCTATATCGTTTAACAAATACCGATATTACGGAATTGCGTGAGGAAGAAGAAGAGCT
Source organism: Viridibacillus sp. NPDC096237 (assembly GCF_050278625.1). Lineage (NCBI taxonomy): Bacteria > Bacillati > Bacillota > Bacilli > Caryophanales > Caryophanaceae > Viridibacillus > Viridibacillus sp. NPDC096237. The sequence continues at coordinate 14,048 of NZ_JBNNTI010000023.1, forward strand.
AAAAGTGAAAATTGCTGAATTACAAAGCATATTAGAAAGCGAAGCAAAACTAATAAGTGTCATCAGAAAAGAATTACAAGATGTGCGTAAACGTTTTGCTGAACCACGTCGCTCAATTATTGAGGCTGAAATTGAGGAAATAAAACTTAACTTAGAAGTTTTAATTCCAAGTGAAGATGTCGTAGTGACGGTTACAAAAGACGGTTATGTAAAACGTACAAGTCAACGTTCTTACAATGCTTCGAACGGTAAAGACTTTGCGATGAAAGATTCCGATCATTTATTGTTCGAATCTCAAATTAATACGCAACAGCATTTACTGCTATTTACAAGCAAAGGACATTATATTTATCAGCCAGTACATGAGCTACCTGATATTCGTTGGAAAGACTTAGGTCAACACATTTCAAGTATAGTACCAATTGATTCAGATGAAGAAATCATCAATGCTCGAGGGGTAGAAACATTTGAGCCCGATGTATTTGTGATGACAATCACTAAAGGTGGACAAATTAAGCGTTCACCATTGAATGAATACGTGGTACAACGTTATTCAAAACCAATTAAAACAATGAACGTCAAAAAAGATGACGAAGTAATTTATGCTGATCTCGTAGCGATTACAGATGAAGTTATTTTGACTACGCATTTTAGTTATTCAGTTCGATTCCTAATGGAAGATGTACCAGTTACAGGTGTTAAAACAGCTGGTGTTAAAGCCATAAACTTAAAAGAAGAAGATTATATTGTGGCAGCAAATGTCATTCCAGAAAATGATAATGGTGATTTACTGCTTGTTACACATCGTGGTGCTGTGAAGAAAATGGCTGTCTCTGAAATTGAAGTGAGCGGTCGTCCAAAACGTGGCGTCGTAACAGTGCGTGAACTAAAAAAGAATCCACATCGCGTCTATACAGTCATTTATGTTCATAAAGGCGATGTTTTACTTCTAGAAACTGAAAAAGGTGTCCAAGAGCAAGTTCAAGAAGATAATTATCGTGGAGCGGATCGCTACTCAAACGGTTCATTTGTAATTGATATTGATACTGATGGTGAAATTACAAGAGTTTTGAAGATGAATCCTACACAATAGAATAAGATGATATACATTTTGAAAGGAGCTCATTGTAGCTCCTTTCTTTTTAAGGAGAAAAATATGTGGAAAAATCGAAATGTTTGGATTGTTTTGTTTGGTGAATTAATCGCAGGGTTGGGGTTATGGGCAAGTATAATTGGCAATCTAGAATTTATGCAAGAAAAGGTGCCTTCTGATTTTATAAAGTCAATTATTCTATCAAGTGGTTTACTAGCAGGAGTGTTGATGGGACCATTAGCTGGGCGTATCATTGATCAATCGCGTAAAAAAACGGTGCTAATTTATTCAAGTATAGGGCGAGTTGTGAGCGTATTATTTATGTTTATAGCATTAGCAACAGGTTCTATTTGGTGGATGGTTGTCTTCTTAATACTTATACAAATTTCTGCATCTTTTTATTTTCCTGCACTGCAAGCGACTTTACCTCTAATTGTAAGTGAAAGAGATTTATTGCAACTAAATGGTTGGGATATGAATGTTTCGACAGTCGCTCGTGTTGCAGGGACAGCCTTAGCGGGTTTGATATTAGTTTATTCAGCAATAGATACACTTTATATCCTCTCATTCGCCGCTTATTTTGCATTGCTTTTATTTACTTTTATGTTGAAAATCCCAGAGGAGAAACCTCAAAGAATTGGTCGATTTGGAGAGGGTACCAAAAAGGGAAGCGAATTTAAAGAAGTGTTCCCTATGCTACAAGCTAATCTTAGCGTGAAGATGACGCTTATTTTATCGTTTATACCCGTCCTATTTTTAGGTTCATTTAATTTATTAGTCATTAAGATAAGTGAATTTCAAGATTCGGTGATGATAAAAGGGATGATTTACACTGTTGAAGGTATTTCCTTTATGATTGGTTCTTTTGCCATCAAATACATAGGGGAGAAATGGAGAATAGAGCAAATCTTATTTGTTTGTCTCATTGTCATTGGAAGTGGGGAGATGCTGTTGTATTTTGCTAGCAGTTCCTTACTGACATTAGTTACTTTTGGAATTTTTGGATTCGCGGTTGGTTGTTTCTTCCCAACAGTGATGACAATATTCCAAAAACAAGTACCAAAAGAATATCATGGTCGTTTCTTTTCTTTCCGAAACATGTTAGATCGGATCATATTTCAAATCGTCTTATTGTCTACTGGTGCTTTACTAGATTTTATTGGCCTGCAACTCATGGTGATAGTCTTTGGTGCTATCAGCGTGCTGACAACGACCTATTATTGGTTGCAAATGAGACGTGGAGGGGTACGGATAGAAGCAGAGCAGTATAGAAAAGTTTAAGTTTATTCTCTTTTTTAAAGGATTTTCTCATTTTTCATAGAATTTGAATTTTATGGAGGATTACTTTGACCGAAACATTTAAAAAGTTTTTAGAAAGCTATTTAGAAATTTGGAGAACGTGCCCATTTGAAGAAATGAAAGTACTAATAAACTTATTTTGAAAGCCTTTCATTTACATGCTGTTAATAATTTACGATTATTTAAAATATTTATTATGGAGAACAATTATGATATGTATATATGCAATGAAAATAACAAAAAAAATTGATCTAGGTGTATTCCAACAACTTGAAAAAATAATTTCTACTGAAAGAAGGGAAAGGGTAAAAAAATACCACTTCGAGGAAGATAAAAAGCGTTCCATAATGGCAGAAGTCTTATTACGACATTCTTTAAAAAAAGACTTCGGAATTACTCGCGAACAGATCCAGTTTACTAATAATAGTTTTGGTAAGCCCAAGCTCAAAAATTTTGAACAAATTCATTTTAATTTAGCTCACGCTGGTGATTGGGTTGTGTGTGGAGTTAGCGATGTTCCTATTGGCATAGATGTAGAAATAATTAAAAATAACGATTTAGGTGTTGCAAAAGCGTTTTTTACAAGTAGTGAGTATAAGGATATTTTAAACCAACCAAAAGAAAAACAGATTAAGTATTTCTATAAACTTTGGACATTGAAAGAAAGTTATGTGAAAGCAGAAGGAAAAGGATTATATATTCCACTTGATTCATTTTCATTTTGTATTCTTCCTGGCGTAATACAAATGTATGAGTGTAATCAACTTTCAAAAAAATATTGTTTTCAGGTGTTCAACCTAGATGATTTTCATATAGTTGCAGTGTGCTCTAAGAAGTTATCTGAAGAGGCAATTTCAATTGTTTCTATTGAAAATATAGATATATGTTGAAGCAACCTCTGCAGTAATGTCATATGGAGAAGACAAATTAGGACTAACTTACATTGAAGCAACCACAGCTCAAGAGAATCAAGCTTTAACCGCGCTTTTCGAAAAATTCGGATTTCGATTTGAGAGATTGGTTCAGCTGGGCAATTATCCCGAAAGAGATTAAGTTTTTTGTATTTGACAAAATAGAAAACCACATCAAAAAACAGCGGGAATCTCAGAAACAAAAGTGATTCAAGAGATCGATTAATTATGTTTCATAAAAAATCAACTACAAGCCATTAGCCCAGCCATATAATAATCATAAAGATTAATAACAAAAGAATATTATTAATTCACAATAGCGACTAACTGTGATAAACTGAAAGCAAGTTAATAAATATGGTTTGAGCTATTGAGAGACCTAACGACATTATTGCGTTTTTGCAATGATGTGCGTTTTGGTCTCTTTTTTTGTTGTCTTAAAACATAGAGAAGGGAAGGAAAAATAATGGTTCAATTTTCAGCAGTAAAAAGAAATGCAACATTAGAAAGTATGGGGAAGGAGCAATTTGATTTACTTGTAATTGGGGGAGGAATCACAGGAGCTGGTATTGCGTTAGATGCTGTGACGCGCGGTTTAAAGGTTGCGCTTGTGGAGATGCAAGATTTTGCCTCTGGAACATCTAGTCGATCTACAAAGCTTGTCCACGGAGGCTTACGTTATTTAAAACAATTTGAGATTAAAGAAGTAGCGGAACTTGGGAAAGAACGTGCAATTGTATACGAAAATGGTCCACATGTTACTACGCCAGAATGGATGTTGCTTCCTTTTCATAAAGGAGGTACTTTTGGGAAAGTATCTACTTCGTTTGGATTAAGAGTTTATGACTTTTTAGCAGGGGTGAAGAAAGCAGAAAGAAGACGTATGCTTTCTAAGGAAGAGACGATTAGTAAAGCACCTCTTGTAAAAAAAGAAGGCCTACTAGGCGGTGGTTTGTATGTTGAATACCGTACAGATGATGCTCGTTTAACGATAGAAGTTGTAAAAGCTGCTGCAGAAAAAGGTGCATCAATCGTGAATTATGCAAAAGCTGATAAGTTTATATACAATAATCAGAATAAAATAATTGGAGTAGAAGTATTAGATGTTCTGACAGGAAAAAGTGCTCAAGTTCAAGCAAATAAAATAGTAAATGCAACAGGACCGTGGGTTGATAAATTAAGAGAAGTAGACGGTTCTAAAAGCAATAAGAGCTTAATCTTATCAAAAGGTGTCCATCTTGTGTTTGATCAATCCATTTTCCCGCTTCATCAAGCTGTGTATTTTGATACAGCAGATGGTAGAATGGTGTTTGCTATTCCAAGAGATAAAAAAACGTATGTAGGAACGACGGACACTTTTTACAAAGGTAACCCAAAAGATATGAGTGTTTCAAAGGAAGATCGCCATTATATTTTGAATGCTATTAAGTATATGTTCCCCGAAATAAACGCTTCGGAAAAAGATATCGAATCTAGTTGGGCTGGTGTTCGCCCATTGATTCATGAGGATGGTAAAAATCCGTCTGAGATTTCGAGAAAAGATGAAATTTGGGAATCTGAGAGTGGGTTAATTACGATTGCTGGTGGTAAGTTAACTGGTTACCGTAAAATGGCAGAGACTGTCGTTAATATGGTTGTAAAAAAATTAGATGGTGAACAGAAGTTTGGGGCATGTTTAACAAGAAACTTACCAATTTCAGGTGGTGAAGTTGGCGGTTCTTCAAAAATGGACCAATTCGTAATTGAAAAAGTAAAAAAAGGGCAAAGTATGGGCTTAGAAGAACAAGAAGCAAAACAACTTGTAAAATTGTATGGTTCTAATGTGGATTTTGTGTTCTCTTACTTACAAGAAGGTAGTAAAAACCTCCCTCAAAGCTTGTATATACAGCTAATGTACGCAATTTATCATGAAATGGCTGTTAAACCCGTCGATTTTTTTATAAGAAGAACCGGGAAGCTCTTATTTAATATTGAAATAGTGTATGAGTGGAAGGATCAAGTTATTTCTGAAATGTCATCTATTTTTAACTGGACAGAAACGGAACGATTAAAGTACGAAGAAGAGTTAAATCAAGAAATTCTTTGCGCAACGACTGTTTTATAAATATGATGGTAAGGTATCAAAAGAAATCGTAAATGGTTTAAAAGGAGGGGAATGATATGTCTTTTCATAATCAAAATATTCTTCCGGCAATGCGGAATCTAAAACAATTAGAGCAGTTGTTAGAAAGTCACTTTGAATATATCGTTTTGCTAGAAGTACATTTAAGCAATCTAAAGTCAATTAAAGCAGAAGCTAATAGGCATGGTAAAAAAATAATAATCCATGCAGATTTAATTCAAGGGTTAAAAACGGATGACTACGCTGCAGAGTTTCTTTGTAATGATATCTGTCCAGCAGGAATTATATCAACTCGAGCAAATATGATTTTGAAAGCAAAATCAAAAGGAATCATAGCCATTCAAAGAATGTTTTTATTGGATACAATTGCTTTAGAAAAAAGTTATTCTTTACTCGAACGAACAAAACCAGATTTTATAGAAATTTTACCTGGAGTTATTCCGCAGCTAATTAGCGAAGTTCATGCTAGAACAGGAATTCCGATTATTAGTGGGGGATTAATCCGTACGGAGGAACATGTGCAAGAAGCATTAAATGCTGGAGCTAGGGCAGTTACAACATCAGATGCTAAACTTTGGGCTGCATTCAGCTGAAAATTAACATGCACTTTTGGGGATTAATAACTCCATTTAAATATAAAACATATTGACAATTGTTAAAATGCTTTATAGAATACAGGTAGGTTAACAAATAGTGGTTGAGTTTTGAGCTCCACATTTTCTCATTCTGCCATAGGCGGGTGATTAGATGTGGAGTTTTTTGTGCTTTTTCGTAACCGCTTACAATTACAAAGGGGGAAAAGAAATGACTGCGTTTTTTGGGGAATTAGTTGGAACAATGATTTTAATCGTTTTTGGAGCCGGAGTTGTTGGTGGCGTCGTGCTAAAAAAATCCAAAGCAGAAGGTTCAGGCTGGATAGTTATTACTGCTGGATGGGGGCTTGCTGTTACAATGGGCGTCTATGCAGTAGGGAATTTCAGTGGGGCGCATTTAAATCCAGCAGTAACTATAGGAATGGCATCGATTGGTGAATTCCCATGGGCTGATGTACCAGGGTATATTTTAGCACAAATGATTGGAGCAATAATCGGGGCAGTTATCATATACTTTCAATATTTGCCGCATTGGCAGGAAACAAAGGATAAGGACGCAAAACTGGGTGTATTTGCTACAGCACCTGCGATTCGTCATCCACTTTCCAATTTAACAAGTGAAATTATCGGTACTTTCATCTTACTTCTTGGATTACTTATGATAGGTGCAAATGAATTTACAGAAGGTTTAAATCCGTTAATTGTTGGTGCGCTTATTATGGCAATTGGTTTATCATTAGGCGGAACAACAGGCTATGCCATTAATCCAGCACGTGATTTAGGGCCAAGAATTGCGCATTTCATTCTTCCTATTCGTGGTAAAGGTTCATCGGACTGGAGTTATGCTTGGGTACCAATTGTTGGTCCAATTATCGGTGGTGCATTTGGTGCGCTATTTTATCAACAAGTTTTCACAGGAGTTAATAGCGTAGCATTTTGGATAGTAGGGGCGATAACACTTGTCGTTCTTATAGGTGCCCAAATTACTCTAAAACAAGAATTAGAAGAAAAGTAACGCTGAGGACCATAAGAAAAACATATATTTGGAGGAGATTATATGATAGATAAATATATTTTGGCACTAGATCAAGGAACAACAAGTTCTCGTGCAATATTATTCGATAAAGAAGGCTCTATTTTCCATACTTCACAGCAAGAATTTGCGCAATATTTCCCTAAATCTGGATGGGTAGAACATAATGCAGATGAAATTTGGAGTTCAATTTTGGCCGTTATTGCTGGTGTATTATCTGAAAAAAATATAAAACCAGAACAAATTGCGGGAATTGGTATCACAAATCAACGAGAAACAACCGTCGTTTGGGATAGACATACAGGAGATCCGATTTATAATGCGATTGTTTGGCAATCTCGTCAAACAGCTGATATATGTGACAAATTAAAATCACAAGGTTATGCTGATACATTTCGTGATAAAACAGGACTCTTAATAGATGCCTATTTCTCAGGTACAAAAGTAAAGTGGATTTTAGACAATGTGGAAGGAGCGCGTGAGAAGGCGGAAAGAGGAGACTTACTATTCGGGACGATTGATACGTGGCTTGTTTGGAAGTTATCGGGCGGAAAAAGACATGTAACTGACTATTCGAATGCTTCTAGAACATTGATGTACAATATATTTGATCTGAAGTGGGATGACGAGTTACTTGGAATTTTAGAAGTTCCTGCTTCTATGTTACCTGAAGTTCGTCCTTCTTCAGAAATATATGCTTATACAGCAGAGGATTGTTTCTTTGGTCATGAAGCGCCGATTGCTGGTATTGCGGGAGATCAACAAGCAGCACTTTTCGGTCAAGCATGCTTTGACAGTGGAATGGTAAAAAATACGTACGGTACCGGCTGCTTTATGCTGATGAATACAGGAGAAAAGGCTGTTAAATCAGATCATGGTTTACTAACAACCATTGCTTGGGGAATTGACGGTAAAGTGGAATATGCTTTAGAAGGAAGCATATTTGTTGCAGGATCATCAATTCAATGGTTACGAGATGGTCTAAGAATGTTTAGAAACGCTCGTGAAAGTGAGCAATACGCTGAGAAAGTAGTTTCAACAGATGGCGTTTATGTTGTTCCGGCATTTGTTGGATTAGGAGCTCCTTACTGGGATAGTGATGTAAGAGGAGCAGTATTTGGGCTTACTAGAGGTACTACCAAAGAGCACTTTATACGCGCAACTTTGGAATCGCTTGCATATCAAACGAAAGATGTTCTGGATGCAATGGAAGCAGACTCTGGCATTTCACTAAAAACGTTACGTGTGGACGGAGGAGCAGTAGCAAATGATTTTTTAATGCAATTCCAAAGTGACTTATTAGATGTACAAGTTGATCGTCCAATAATCAATGAAACAACAGCACTAGGAGCCGCTTATTTAGCAGGTTTAGCAGTTGGCTATTGGGAAAATAGAAATGAAATTTCAGAGAACTGGAAGAATGACAAGTCATTCCAACCTGAAATGGAACAAGAGAAACGCGATGGATTATATGAAGGATGGCAAAAAGCAGTAAAAGCCGCAATGGTTTTCAAATAAATCACTTCAGTCTCACGCTTGTTCGAACAATTAATCTCCTAATCTATGTATTAGGGGATTTTTTTGTAAGTATAATGGTGTAAATAAAATTGATTTTGACAAAAAGATAAATAAAGGATTATGTATTAACATTTTAGCTAGGTAGCTTGTGTTTGGTGGTTCACCTTCTCTTACTTACAGTGGTAATAAAAATGCTAACAAAGCAATAGCAGAAGAATCAAATGATGCTATCAATATAATCGTAGATGATCACGAACCAGAAAAATTACTATAAAAATTCAATCATCTATTATATAACTTAAGATATAATCGTATGATTTCTTTAAGGGAAATTCGTTAAAATGAGCAAACTTTTTTTAAAAGTAATCAAATAAAATATGTTTAAAGCCAATTTTGATGAATATTTATCAAAATGGCTTTTTTCTATGCTGATAATCAAACCTATTTAATAAAATTTTGATAAAACTATATTGTATAACACATCCCCGCAATTCACCTAAAAGGTAGTATCAAATTGAAATAAAAGTTTATACTTCTAATGAGGTCATTTGTTCAGCAAGCCAAATAAAGCTAGATTATTGAAGATATAATGTTCATTATCCAGCTAGAGTTGGGTTAACCTAATCAAAAAATTGTAAGAGGTGCTTATGGAAAAGAAATTTTTGTTTTTATGTCTTATTGTAGCTTTCTTTATGTATCCATCTCAAAGCAATGCGATTTCAGTGCCATGTAGTCTTATTTTGGAGCCGGTTGATAAGAGTTTGACAAATGCCAAAGGTGAAGCATTGATTTATAAAGTGCAATTAAATCCACCAAGTTTTGCACGAACTAATATAAGTATTCTTGCTGTTCACCTTCCAGAGACTTCATCTTATGGAGACTATGATAGTTATGAAGGGTTTGCTTTTATTCCAAAAGAAATAAGTTGGCGTTTTAGACTTTATCCTACTCCAGAAGAGGATAGTCCAACTTGGGCTGGACGATTTGATTCAATTACAGCAGAAATGGAGAATGTTGAAGTTCAAGTGCGTCTTTCTAATTCCAAAACTGAAAAGTTGGGACCAAGTATTCTAACAAGCAGTATTAACTATTGTAAGTAGCAGGTACTGTTATTCAATTTAAATTTTCAATAAGTATCGTAATTTATAACGAATTATTGGAGGAATAATTTATGAAGAGAGTTATTAAACCATTAAGTACACTTCTTTTTCTATTACTTGGTGGTGGATGGTTTATACATCAGTTTCAAGTTCATGTAGAAGCTTCAACGAATCATTCTTTGACTCAGAAAGATCGCGAGGATGAGCTCAAATCAGAGAATTTTTGAAAAGGCTAATAAAGCTATTAGAACTAGACTCAAAGAAGAAAACATTCCTTATCAAATCTCAATCGCCATAACTTTCTCAGAGGAGAGAGTGGATGTACTGATCGCAGGTAGACAAACTTATATAGATGAAAATGAAAAAAATATCAAAAAAGCTACTCAAGAGGCAATACGAAACACAATTTATAAAGGTTATTCAGTCCATGTCAATAAGACTTTTACGTATTCCATTGAAACAGATAAACAATATAATGAATTAAATAAAGAAAAAATAAGGTGGATTCTTAAAGATAAAGGATATGCAAAAGTTCAAAGAGTTTTGAAAGAAATAGAACCAAATTTCGTAGGCTTAAGTATATTGACAAATATACGTCCCAATGATGGCACTAGTACTAGGTACGGGAAAGAAATTAATAAAGATCTACGAAAGGCACTAGGCAAAGAAATTAATACACTAAAAAAAGATAATGTATTAGTAGAAATTCATATTTATTACATAAGTGGTGAAAAAGTGATTTAAATGTTATTTTGATGAACAAAAGATAGAGAATGAGGTTGGTCTTTATGAAAGCCTATAATAATATAAGATGGTAATAAAAGCTATAGCAGAAGGAATCGTAAATAATTACGAAGCAGAAAAATTTAATAATGATTCAATCAGATTGTTTTAACTTTAAGAAAATAAAACAAATGGCATTATCTTCGCCATAGCTCAAGAACAAAAAATTGAAGCTAAAAAAGCATCTCCATCGGAATAATGATCTCCCTGGAAATGCTTTTTGTGTTTATGGAATTGAACTTGTAATTTGTCTTTTTTCGTTTTCGTTGTTCTAGTATGTGTGCTAAATGCAACTTCTCCGCGCTGTGTTGTTACATCTTTGCCTAAATTACGTAATACATGCTGTCTATGACGTTTTGCTTTTGAGGCCAAAATGGTATCACTCCTTCTTTGATTTGTTCTTAGCATACATGAAGAGGGGAATAGAAGCAATAAAAATACAATCTTATTTTTCATTTTATTTAATGATACATATAATCCAATAGCAATTCAGGATTGGCAATAGTTGAAGAGGTTTTTTATAAATCAACGTTGAATACAGTTTATAGATTAATAATTTTGTGCTAAAAAGCAATACGTGAAAAAGAGCTTTAAAATTGTTCTCACTTACTTACTTTTATAATGCATATCGAAGGTACTTGAAAAAATAGTAATGTTTAGAAAACAATCATTAAGAGATCAATCAGAAACGTAAAAGATGAAACATATATTGGAAAGGAAGTGAAACGGTGAGCTATCCTCCAAACGATAATCCTACATTGGGTGGCATATTAATTTACACGGATATAAAAACACATCAGTAGAATATGTATATAGAGATTAGCTACTAAATTTGTCTATAAACAAAGTAAAAGGGGATACAGATGGGAAAATTACTCGATATAAGATCATTGTTCTTAAACAATTGGTTAAAAGTTAGTGAATTATTATTAAAGGATATTCATTCCTTTATTTAAGGTGGTGAATGTCTATTAAAGTACAAGATGTTCAACTAAAGGGCAGGTAGCTTAACAAGAAAAACTAATATTAATTGATATTTAAACAAAGAGGTGAGTAAAATTATACAATTTTTAACAATAAATCAAAATAAGATAGAGATATTTCAAAAAGGGAAAAATGGGACACCAATAATTATCCTTACAGGAATGGATTGTTCATTCGATGAATGGTACGAAGTGACAGAGTCATTAAGTAAATCAAATAGAGTTATAATGTTTCATAGACCCGGTCAAGGTGCAAGTGAAATTCGTAATGAAGTCCGTAATACACAGACAGTCGTAAATGAAGTAAGTGAGTTGATGCATTCACTTAAATTATCAGAACCCGTAGTATTAGTTGGTCATTCCTATGGTGGGTTACAGCATTTTGTGAAAGAGCATCCTAAAAAGGTTGCTGGAATAGTATTAGTAGATTCAACTTCTGTTGATTTAAAGGTTTTAGATGATTTGGATTTACCTGTTTTAAATGAAGGGTCAACCGATGAAATTTGGATGGAAAAATGTCATTCTTATTCTCAAATGACAAGGGAAGAATTAAGAGAAGTTATTAACCCTACTCTAACAGAAAAACAAAAGCTACTCCCTAATGATATTCAACAACGCTTAATAAGTTTCCAGATAAATCCTTCTTTATATAAAGCAATGTATTCTGAAATTAGCAACTGGAAGAGAGATGGAGATATCATAAAAAAATCGGTAGAATACCTAGATATACCCTTAATTGTTATTGGCCGAGATAAAGAGTATAACATTAGGTTAGGTACTATGGAGGGTTTACCAGAGTGGGAGTTAAGATTATTTGAAGAAAAGTGGCAAGGACTTATCATGAATCAAGTTAATCTTACTTCAAATAGTAAATTTATAATCGCACAAGGAGCAAGTCATTCAATACATATTGATAGACCTGATATTATAGTTCAATCAATTAATAAAATAAATCCCTTATTTAACTAAACCAGCTAATAGAATGTCAAGTAAAACATTTTAAATGGAAAAACACTTCATGTTATACTAAAAATGCATAACACAAATAACCCTCTTTATTCAATGTGGAAGGTTTTGGTTTTATCGGAAAATAATGTTACTAAATAGTTTATTGAAGAGGGGGATGAAGCTTGTTTTTTGTTCAAATGTCAGGTTTTCCTGGTTCCGGCAAATCTACTCTTTCACGTGAGATTATTAAAAGAACAGGGGGGATTATCATTGATCACGATATAGTAAAATCGGCTCTATTAAATTCCGTTGACTCCATTGAAGTTTCAATCGATGGAAAACTTGCAGGTAAGATTTCATATAATATTGATTGGTCTCTTGTTGACTTTCATTTATCACTAGGACAAAACGTAATACTTGATAGTCCGTGTCTATATGGAGAATTGGTTGATAAAGGAACAAAACTATCAGTTAAATACAATGTTAAATATAAATATATTGAGTGTTATCTTGATGACTTCAAAGAGATAAATTATAGATTGAAAAATCGCGAAAGAATGGTTAGTCAGATAGAAGAGATAAAATCAGAAGCCGCTTTTAAACATACGCTTCAAAATAGCAAAAAGCCTTCGAACTATAGGTGTATCACTGTGAATACAGGACAACCATTGGAAAACTATATACAAGAAGTATTGGATTATATAAATAACTGATTATCTGTTTACTCTTTTTCAACTAAACCAGCTAATAGAATGTCAAGTAAAACATTTTTAATCGAAAAACACTTCATGTTATACTAAAAAGCACAAGATAAATAACCCTCCGAATTTAATTTGGAAGGATTTTGTTTTATTTTAAAATACTGTAACTAAATGGTTTTTTGGAACGGTGTTTTCGTTTTTAAAATCGCATAAATCCAGTGTAAAAGCTTATTAGCACAAGCAATAATAGCTACTTTATACGGTTTACCTTCTTCGCGTTTTAAATCGTAGAGGCTCGTAATCGTTTATTTCGTGCATGGGTTTCATCTGTTGTTTTCTTTTTACGGCTATCTCGAATTGAACAACGGACGGCTGTGTAAAGCATGCGGCGAAGTCTAGCTGAGCCGCGTTTGGTAATGTGATTTTTTGTGCCTTTAAAGCGCCCTGATTCAAACACACTTGGGTCTAGTCCCGCAAAGGCTACTAACTTTTTTGGATGATTAAACCGCTCAATTTCCCCAACTTCTGAAAGTATCGTGGCTGCGATTTTTTCACCTATACCGGGAAGCGATTGGATTAATTCATATTCTTCGAGTTGTGCCGCCAATTGATTAATCTCACGCTCTAACGTAGAAAGTTGTTGTCGGGATCAAGTCCCACGGGTGCTTCCGTTCTACCCTGGCTACTATCAATCTATAAATTGAATACAAAATAGTCAACCAGATTCTCTGGCTGACCTTATAATACGAACGGGGTGCTTGAGTCTAATAAAAAGGAAAGGGCGTTACATATTAGTCATATAAAATATGTAACGCCCTTTTATTTATTTGCCTTCTTTTAATTTAGGTCTTGATAGTAATAATTAGTAATGCACATTTTTTGTTATAGAGTATTCGATCTTTTATAGTACAGGGGCGCTTTTAACGGATGTTTCTGTATTGACTTTGTTTTGAGCGCCAGATGGATCAAATTCATTTTCAGATTTTGCTACGATAACAGTTGCAACCCCGTTACCGATTAAGTTTGTTACGGCACGAGCCTCAGACATGAAGCGGTCAACACCAATTAGTAAAGCAATACCTTCAACAGGAATCATCGGGAAGGCAGCTAAAGTAGCAGCTAGAGTGATGAAACCTGAACCTGTAACACCTGCAGCTCCTTTAGAAGTTAACATTAATACCCCAAGTAACATAATTTGTTGCCAGATTGATAGTGGTACGTCATACGCTTGTGCGATGAACATCGCAGCCATTGATAAGTAGATGGATGTCCCATCAAGGTTAAAGGAATAGCCAGTTGGTACAACTAACCCAACTACTTGTTTCGAACATCCGTAGTTTTCAAGTTTACGCATCATTGATGGTAGGGCAGATTCAGAAGATGAAGTACCTATTACTAGGAAGATCTCATCTTTTATATATGCGATAAATTTGAAAATACTAAAGCCGAAGTATTTTGTAATCGCACCTAAGATAAGGACGATGAATAAGAACATTGTGATATATACAGATACCATAAGCAGACCTAAATTAAATAGTGACTGAACACCGAAGTTTCCAATAGTATAAGCCATAGCACCGAACGCACCGATAGGCGAAAGTTTCATCACCATACCAATTATTTTAAAGAAGATTTCTGATGTTTGTTCAAATAATTTAATAACTGGTTTTGAAGCTTCTCCAAGAGACGCTGAAGCGACACCAAACAAAACAGCACAGAATAGAACCGGTAGTAATTGTCCAGCGGCAAGAGAGCCGAAGAAGTTATCTGGAATGATACTCATGATGAAACCAATTAAGCCTTCACTTTCAGCTGCCGCACTCGTATATGCCGAAACATCGCTACCAACTGCTGCAGAAGTATCTAAACCTTTACCAGGTTGTACAATGTGTACGACTAACAAACCAATAGCTAAAGCGATCGTTGATACTACTTCGAAATAAAGTAATGCTTTTCCTCCGATTTTACCAACTTTTTTCAGATCACCCATATTACCAATACCGATGACAACGGTTAGGAAGATAATTGGTGCAATTAACATCTTAATCATTTTGATGAAAATATCAGCTAAAACTTTCAGTTTAGCTCCAAATTCAGGGAACACTGCTCCTACGACAACACCAAGTATAATGGCGATAATCACTTGAACAGTTAGGTTTTTAAAATTGATTTTCATAAGTGACCTTCTTTCTATAATGTGTTTTGTTAACGTTTTCATTGCTATTATCATAAGTGCTAAGAAAACGTTTTCATATATTTTGGTGATAATGTTCTTTTCGGTCTTTTTGGTCTTTTGTATTTTAGGGTATTGAAAATGCTCTCAAATGCAGACGGCGCAAGGGGTTGTGAATATCTACAATATTCTACAAAAGGTTCTTTATTTTTATAGTACAGATAATAAAAATCATTATGTATTAGTACAGCTGGAACTTTCTTCTATAGTTTCGGAGTTGAGTTTATATCAAAATAGTAGGGAAATCCTCAGTTTTGAGACATCAGAATACTAGGCGAATTTGGAAAGGTATCTGAACATAGAAGGCATCAAGATCATATTATTATGTAGATTATCGTCAGGCTCCACGAAGCGAAATAGGATACTGGGAAGTAGACACAGTAATTGGTAAAGGTCAAAGCCAGATTCTCATACTTACAGAACGTATGAGCAGATTTACAATCGTTCAAAAATTAGTATCTAAAACTGCCTACGAAACAGCTAGAGAAATTATAATCTTCTGAAAAACCTCCCAAAAAAACTAGTGAAATCAATAACAGCCAATAGGCGAAAAGAATTTCACATGTGAACCGAAATTGAAAAAGGACTAGAAATCCTATTAGACTTTAACAAGTTTACTCGAAACGAAATCATGACGTTTCTCTTGAATTTCAATCAAGTACCTAGAAAAGTCCTTAATTTCAATACGCCTTTTGAAGTATTTATGAGTTATCTGACATGTTCGACTTGAAATGACAATTTATATAACAAATAAAAATAGGAGTGATTTTTTGATGAAAAGTAGTATAGATACAGATTTTTTAAAACAATTCGTAAAAGGATTTTGCAAAATTAACAATATTCCTCCCTAGAAACCTAGATTTGAATTCATCGAAAATATTGTAGTTATTAGTATTAAGAACCATTTAAAAGATGGAGTGGACTTACAATGTTTTAAAATTTTAAACTGGATCTACCAAATAATTGGACCTTCAGGGATGAAATTCAATCAACAATTCTACCTCTATCCAAATTCAGAAAGACTGGCTAGAGTAACTGTATCTAGATTGTTGAGCTGTTCAGATAGCTCTTTTTTTATTCAACTAAAGGGGGAATGCCGTTTATGTAAATAAATCTTTATAGTATTACAAAGAACTTTGCGGAATGGAGAGGTTCGTTTTTTATTTTTCCCTATTTTAATTAAAATCAACTGTTAGTTAAAATAAAAAGAGCACAGTTACAGAACTGTACTTCTTTTTATTGATATCTCCCTTTTGCTTTGCGAACATTATAAGAAAGTATAATTAATTCTTCAATCAAGGACAAATTCATTAAGATCGATATCGATAATTCCCTCTGTTGAAAGTCTTATCGCTTATCTATTAGACCTTATTCAGTAATTTATTTAAAACATTATTAGCAGGAACACTTTTAAGTACAGGATTATTAGTGGGTGTTGCAGTAGTTACAGAGGATGTGAAAACGGACAAACTAAAATCAAATGAAAAAGTAGAATGGAAACAAACAAAAGTAAAAAAGAACCCGTTACAAGAAATGTTGATGGAACTTGAAATATGATGATAACGTCAGGTAAGTAGTAATAGAATCCCTGTGCATATAGCGCAGGGATTTTTGATACGCAAAAGAAATACATAGTGACTCCCACTACACTAGTATAGTGGCCTTTATTAACAAGCAACATCAATAATTTAAAAGGAGAACATTTTATGAGTAAGAGATTAAGAGAATTAGATTCAATACGAGGATTAGCGGCTTTTGCAGTGGTATTTGGACATTTTTGTTTAATGCTACCATCGTTGCCTAATTATGTTAAATTCTCCCCGCTTAGGTTTTTATGGGCTGGCGGGGAAGCTGTAATCGTTTTTTATGTACTCAGTGGTTTTGTGTTATCTATGGCACTTTATCATTCAAAAACAAATTATTGGGGATATTTAATTAAGCGATTTGTACGAATCTATATCCCTTATTATGTATGGATATTCATCACCTTTGCTTTATTTATTTTGTTTTCGTCGTATGAAGTAACAGGACTACGGGATTGGTTCTATGATAGGTGGCAAGGGTCTATAACAATATTAGATATTATTAATCACCTTGTGCTTCTTAATAACTTTTTTACGGAAAATTATAATCCAGTTATCTGGTCATTGGCTCAAGAAATGCGTATATCAATCGTGTTTCCTTTGTTATTCCTTCTTTTTTATAAACAGAGTTGGAAGAAAACGATACTATTTGCCATGAGCTTTTCTTTAATTAGTATTTTCTTTAATATGTTGCATATTGGGAAAGCTGAGGGATTTTATAATGGTTATGCAGATACACTGCATTTTACATCTATGTTTATGGTAGGAATGTTACTTTTTAAGCATCAGGAAAAACTTATCTACTTATATAGGAATATGAAAAAATTAAATAGAAGACTTCTTACTGCATTAGGGATTATTCTATATTTATATTCCATTTTGATTTATGGATTTTCTCAAAATGATACTACTTTCTTATTAAAAGATTGGGGTGTCGTAATTGGTATTTGTATACTTATTATAATGGCTATGAGTAACCTAAAAGTAAAAGCAATTTTAAATAAGCGTGTATTTGTATACTTAGGAGAAATTTCATATAGTATCTATTTGTGTCATTTTCCAATCATGATGGTACTATTTAAACTTTTGTATGCAAAGATACCTATCCCTTTCCTTTTTATCTTATGTATTACAATGACAATACTTTGTTCTATATTATCGTATCATTTAATTGAAAAAAAATGTATCATTTGGGCGAAACAAAGAACAACAAAGTTTCAAAAAAAAGTGTGATACTTGGAGGGATTTTATTGCTTTAGTAAATATACGAATATTACCGGTTCCTAAGTATATTAGGAATCGGTTAATTCGTATAGACAAATCGGAGCGGGTGAAGAATTTGAAGGTGAGACATTAGTCATTACAGAGTATAATTTAGAGCACTCCAATGATACAAAAGTTTTTCTCAACCTGTATATATTTTTCGCGTACAGTTAAAAGAGAATGACGTAGTTCTTACGGCTCCACCTATTTCTGCAAGGAAATAATGTGAATTTTTTTGTTTTGTATATATGATCATCAGGGTTGCCGTCGACGTTAGTTTTTTCGACAGGCAGATAGAAATAATCTTTTAAAGCAAAAGATCAACCTTCCCCTTCCCAGTTTGGATCAATAGTGCTTAAAAAGGACAATACTGATTGGCGAAAAATTTTGGGAACAAAAATTCAAGGAGTAGTTTGGATTTTTCGGGTTTAGCAGATATTACAGGTGATGGTACAAAGGAATACTTAAAATAAACGAAAGCATATTCAACTAAATGTTGAATGACAACAAGGTCGGTAAACAGATAAAAAACTTAGAAACTGACATTCAACGGTATAAATGAAAGTAAAAAAATAAAATCAAATAAAAAACTCGATCCATTATGGGTCGAGTTTTTTTTAGTTAAATTTATTTAAGGCTGTTTTCTAAGGATGTTTGTTCTTCAACTAACGAAGCAGGTTACTTTAAGAAGGATTTATAATTCTTTTCTAATTGGGAAAATTAATTAGAAAAGTGCCCATGATAAAACTTGCAATGCCGTGTTCAGATTTTGCAGCCTGTTTTGTGAATTGCGCTACATCACTTGTAGTTGCAGAAGAAGTATCTAAACCTTTACCTGGTTGAATAATATGTACAACGATTAATCCTATTTTTAGAGCAATAGATGACACGATTTCAAAATAGATTAATGCTTTTCCTTCGAATTGGAGCAATTAACATTTTAATTAATTTAATGAAAATATCAGCAAGCACTTTTAATTGTGACCCGAAAGTGGGGAACAATGCGCCTACTACAATTAAGCATAATTGCACAGATAACTTGAACTGTTAAATTTTTAAAGTTAATTCTCATATGACAGGCCTTCTTTGTAGTTATTATTGATACGCTTTCAATGATTCCATCATAACGCTGTTGTTAAAGTTTTAAATGTTATGGTGATAAAGTTCCTTTTGGTCATATTGGTCTTGAATTGTGTTGAAATTTATATTCCCTCCAAAACATAGTCATATCAAGGTATAAGAAAAAGCCTTGTAGAAAACCAAGGCTTAAAAAAAATTATATTACACATAGATTAAACTTGTGTTGTAATAGTACAGAAGTGTAGCTGATGTTATTTCTTGTTGATTTCTTTTTCGATTTCCTGCAAAAAGGTTTCACTTACCTGTTTACGATAATTATCGTAAATTGGTTTGAAAAGTTTTTGCCATCTTTGTTTTTCATCATTCGATAACGTGTTGATTTGAACATCGGATATTTGTTGTAAACTCTCCAAATCTTTATCATTCATTTGCTTAGAATGTTCAAAATTCCAAGCTGTAGCCTCATTTATAGCCTGAACAACTTCTTCCTGTAAATCTGATGGTAAGCTATTATAAAAATCCTCGTTCATCATAATAGCATAGCCTAGTACACCATGATTTGTAATAGTTAAGTTTTTTTGTAGTTTATAAAAGCCTTTAGAGTAAATGTTGGAAATTGTATTTTCTTGCGCATTTAGTTCTTTTTTTTCTAATTCTGTATATAGTTCATCAAAGGAAGTTGCAAACGGGGTAGCGTGAAATAACTTAAATTGCTGCTGCAAGACTTTACTTGGCATGGCACGCACTTTTAGTCCCTCAAAATCTTCTGCGGTAAGTATTGGTTCACCAGAAGATAATATTTGTTTAAAACCATTATTCCAAAAAGCTAACCCCTTAATATTAAATCGCCCTAGTTGATTTAATAATTGTTCTCCGAAAGGCCCTGTTAAAACCTGTTCGACTTCATCTTCCGTATGAAATAAATAAGGTAAATCTAATACTTGCCATGTCGGCAGCATTGTCGTCATTTTCGAAAACGATGGTGCAATCATCTCAACATCTCCGCGTTCCAAAGCATCCAACTCATTATTATCATTATAGAGTAAGCCGTTTGGATAGATTACAACGCGAATTCGACCATCTGTTTTTTGTTCTAATAATTCAGCGAATTTTATTGCAGTTTGTCCCTTAGGTGTATCTTCTGCTACAATATGGCTAAAATTGATGACGATTTGGTCATTTAATCCGCCTTGTTCTTCATCGATTGGTAATGTAGAATCTAGTCCAGACTTTTGTTGATAGCCTATGATACCAATAAGTACTATTAAAGTGATGATAGCTGTAGTAATATATAGACGCATTTATGTTCTCCATTACATTCTGACATTTTTCTTTACATTCTAACACAGTTTCTAATGTTACAATGAAGGCATTCTAAAAATATTCAAGGGGAAGCGCGATGAAAACAAAGCAAATATCAATGAATAGTAAAATAATGTCGCTCACCTTTTTCCTTATCGTTTTTTCACTATTAGTTGCGGGAATTTTCGTTCTCGGAAATATTATGAAAACAAAAGAAAAAGAGCTCGGAACTGAAGCAATGTTAATAGCAAGGACGGTAGGGAAATTACCAGAAATACGAGAGCATCTTGTTTCAAATACATCGTTTGAAAAAAAATCTGCTACAATCAATCAAACAGTTGAAGGCATTCGTGTCATAAATAAGGCAGATTATATTGTTGTTTTAGATATGGAACATAGACGATTATCACATCCTGTCAAAAGCATGATAGGACAAACCTCTAATACCGTTGATGAAAGTGCAGCTTTTGTTGAACATTATTATATTTCCAAAGCAAAAGGTGAAATCGGTAACGTGGTTCGTGCATTCGTTCCAGTAATGAATGAAGAGCACAAGCAGGTTGGGGTTGTGATCGTTGGCTACAGTTTACCATCTGTTTTAGAGATTATTAATAGTATTCAAAGTGAAATAATAATAGCGACCATGCTTAGCCTCTTTTTTGGAGCGTGGGGGGCGTGGGTATTAGGTCGTCATATGAAAAAGCAGATGTTCGGCTTAGAGCCACATGAAATTGCAAGACTTTATGTAGAGCGAACAGAAACATTTAATGCGATGCATGAGGGTATTATCGCGATTGACAATGAATCTACAGTGACCATTTTTAACAACAAAGCTCGGCAAATCCTTGGTGTAGAAGGTGACGACTTTATTGGCAAGAAAATCTATCATATTTTACCTGATACACGTTTGCCTGAAATTCTTGACTATAACAAACCTGTATATAACAAAGAGCTCTTCATTAATCAGCATAGTATTATGAGCAATCGTGTACCAATTGAAGTTAATAATGAAACAGTAGGGGCTATCGCTATATTCCAAGACCGTACAGAAGTGAATAAGCTTGCGGAGGAATTGACAGGGGTTCAAGAATTTGTACAAGCATTGCGTATTCAAAATCATGAACATAAAAACAAAATGCATACTGTAGCAGGGCTATTACAGCTTGGGCACTACGATCAAGCGCTAGCTTATATTGTAAAAGTAAAAGAGCAACAAGATGGTATTACAAATTTTTTAGATGAGAGGATAAAAAACCAGAACATCTCTGGCCTATTATTAAGTAAAATTAATCATGGCAAAGAGCTAGGTATTGAAGTAGAAATTGATATGAACAGCCAGCTGTCCTATATACCTGAAAGCCTAGCATTCAATGATTTCGTAATCCTTCTAGGTAATCTAATCGAAAATGCTTTTGATGCACTACAGAATGTAAAAAGAGAAGAAAAGCATGTTCTGATAAGTATTGATCAAGACGAACATACTCTATCTATTCTAGTAGAAGACAATGGAACAGGTATTCATGAAGACAAACTGGAGCAAATTTTTCAGAATGGTTTTACAACAAAAGCACAAAAAAATCACGGCATCGGGTTATACTTAATTGATGAAATTGTGAAAAAAGGAAACGGTACAATTGAAGTGTCCAGTAAACCTGGTGAAGGTACTAGCTTTTTCATCACTTTTTATTTATAAAGGAGGGCTAGAGTATGCTTCCCATTTCTGTGTTATTAGTAGAAGATGACCCAATGGTACGCCAAGTAAATCGTCAATTTATCGAACGTGTCAAAGGATTTCGCATAGTCGGTACTGCAGGGAACGGTATTGAAGGGATGAAACAGATTAAGCAGTTGAAGCCAGATCTAGTCGTCATGGACATATTCATGCCAGAACAAGACGGCATTAAAACTCTGCAAAAGCTTCGTGAAAGTGATACAAAGGTGGATGTCATCACAGTGACAGCCGCTAACGATATGAAAACGATTCAACATGTGTTACAACTCGGAGTATTTGATTACATTATGAAACCATTTACATACGAACGCATTAAACATACTCTTGAAAATTACATGCATTTTAAAGAGAAAGTATCCGAAAAAAACGAATTGACTCAACGTGAACTCGACGAATTATTACATCATCAACAAAATACTAGAAAAGAGCCGAATAACTTACCAAAAGGTCTAAACGGTTCTACATTAGAGAAAATTGTTTCTTATATTGAAAAACAAGAAGCAGCCATTTCTGCTGAAGAAGTTGCCAATGGTGTCGGCCTTGCACGTGTCACTGCACGCCGTTACCTTGATTATCTAGAAAAACAGCAAAAAGTCGTCATCGATATTCAATACGGGGGTGTAGGTAGACCGGTTAATCAATATCGGATTATTCATTAATATGGTAATACTGCGATTAGTTGAATTTTAGGAACTGTTGAAATTCTACTATACTTACAAAAAGGCATACCAGTTAGTGAGCAAATTAAAGGTGGTGAAAATATGTTAATTAAAACTAATAAATTATTGAAAGCATTTCCAACTGAATTAAAGGAAGATGTGAGTAGAGTTTTAAGTATGATTAAACAATCAAACAAGCTAGACTTTTCATCTGGTTTTGAGGTTAATTTTAGTGGAAGTAAGTTGATTATTCCTGAACGAATATATATGAATGAACCTTCCTTATTGCAATACAACACATTAACAGATAGACAACAAGTAATATTAAATTGTTTATTTACAAGACATCATGATGGGTTTATTAGAGAAGAACATTTAAAAAAGATAATTAATCAATGTAATAACTACAATTGGATAATTCCCTATATAATTCAACTTGCAGGGGAGTATGTAATCGAAATTTTAAAAGTGATAAAAGATAATTTAGATAATATTGATAAGGCTATAACAACAGAGTTTATTGCAGAAAATGCAACATTTTATAATACAATTGAAAGTAGAGTAATCAGTTATTGGAATTGTTATTATCGAAGTAAATATCCAGCAAAAACAGATTATGTAGGTTATGAAATCATTGAGTATTTCAATGCGTAAATGTTCTTTATATTAGGTTAAGTTTAATTTAAAGGGGGGGATTCTTTTTTTGAATCCCCCTAATTTTATTTGAAAAATTCAAAATGCAATTTTCGAACTCATCTTCAAATGATAAAAATTCCCCTACCGATATTCAATAAAAAATTTATCTAACAAGGTGATACAACACTTCAATGAAAACGTATCTATAATGATAGTAAAAAGCTTGTGATTTTGGAAATCAACAAGCTTTTTTATAAACCTTTAAATATCTTGGAGTGTACCCCATACTACAGAAATATATGGCTTCGTATTAACAATCAAATCTTTCATTAATGAACCTTTGAATGATACTTGAATAGATTCCTCGCCATTATTTTTAGTAATGACTAAACCTGCTACTTCTTCTAAATCTAATTCCATTCGTATCCTTTTTTCGTCTCTCCAAATTAATCTTAGTCGATTTATCGCAGGTTCAATAATTACTTCAAGTATTTCGTTATTTCGTCTCAATACAAATGTGAGTTCGTTATAATACCAATCTAAGTCTTTGTCTAATATCTCTGGTATTGATTCAAATATATCAATCAGTTCATACATTTCTGGGAAAGTTTCGATTGTATTCATCTTCTCTCTAATGTTGCTATAGTATATCGATTATTAAAACGTTTTCTATAGTATAAATGATTATTATTAAAATAATAATCTCTTTTTTAAATTTTGAATCAGTTATCTCTATGTAAAGAAGACAATTGGTTTTATTCACATATTTATTACTGCGAATTGTATTAGAGTTCGCCTATTTCCCCAGTTAACTGCATAGATTAGTGTTAGCAGACAAATAGTAGAATGAAAGATTTTATTTGTGCAACAATTTAAGCTTATGTAGTTTTCATAGGGGGTAAGATGGTGAAGAAAATTATTAATCAACCTGAACAAGTGCTAGTGGATATGTTGGCGGGATACAAACTAGTCCACTATGACGTGACGTATTTAGAAGATACACATGTCATTACACGCTCTCAATTTACAACAAATAAAGTCGGTATCATTAGTGGGGGTGGAAGTGGGCATGAGCCTGCACATGCAGGTTTTGTTGGTCAAGGGATGCTAGATGCAGCAGTATGTGGACATGTTTTTACCTCTCCTACACCCGATCAAGTATTTAGTGCCATAAAAGCTGCAGATCAAGGCTCAGGTGTTTTCCTTGTCATTAAGAATTATAGTGGGAATTGCATGAATTTTGAAATGGCAAAGGATCTGGCAGAGTTAGAAGGTACTGCAGTAGACTACGTTATAGTCAATGATGATGTTGCTGTATTCGATAGTAGCTATACAGAGGGGCGTCGCGGAGTTGCCGGTACAATAATAGTGCATAAAATTATCGGTGCAGCCGCAGAAAAAGGGGCCTCTCTTGAAGAAATTAAAACGCTAGCAGAAAGTGTCGTAGCACATCTTGCCACTGTTGGCGTTGCTATAAAACCTGCCATTGTTCCTGAGATTGGTAAGCCTGGTTTTGACTTAGACAAGGATGAAATGGAGTTTGGTATTGGGATACACGGAGAACCTGGTTATAGCCGTGAAAAAATCAAAACTTCTCGTGAAATTGCAGAAGCGTTAATTCATAAAATTGAAGTGGAAACCAAATGGACGACGGATCAAACTCTTGCTGTACTTATTAACGGTATGGGTGCTACGCCACTTATGGAGCAATATATTTTCGCACATGATTGTTTAAATATATTGCAGGAAAAAGGCTACAAAGTACAATTTAAAAAAGTCGGGAATTACATGACTGCTATTGATATGGCAGGTGTGTCTTTAACATTATTACAATTAGAAGATGCGAAATGGCTTGAATATTTAACTGAAAGTACACTAGCACCTGCTTGGTAAGGGGGAGTTTCTAATGATCATCACAAAAGTGTCTGCACAAAAATGGTTCACCTTATTTGCAGAAAAAGTAATTCAAGATAAAGAACAATTAAGTGAATACGATCGTATTATTGGTGATGGAGACCACGGCATGAACATGGCAAGGGGAGCGCAACAATTACTCTCTTCATGGCAAGAAACGCCACCTGTTCATTTAGCAGATGTATTTAAGCATGCTGCGATGAAATGGATTAGTGGGGTAGGTGGCGCTTCAGGCCCTCTATATGGTACGGCGTTTCTAGAAATGGCAAAAGCCATTGGCACGAAAGAAGAGTTACAGCATGATGAATTAGTAAATGTAATCAAAGCCGGATTTGATGGGATAAAAAAACGAGGGAAATCAGATGTCGGTCAGAAAACAATGCTAGATTTATGGGCGCCAGCTATTGAATCCTTAGAAGAAAAACAGCTAACAACAGAGATTTTAGAAACAACCCTAACAAAGGTTACCGAGTTAAAGGCAACTAAAGGCAGAGCATCCTTCCTAGGCGATAGATCTATAAAGGAAATAGACCCAGGTGCCGCGTCCTCTAAACTATTTTTTGAAGCACTTTTAGAAGCAGGTGATTTAAATGGCTACTAATATTGGCATAGTATTAGTGTCACATAGTAAGGATATCGCTAAAGGTTTATATGATTTAATACACCAAGTTGCACCTAATGTGTCTATAACATATGTCGGTGGAACAGTGGATGGTGATATTGGCACCAGCTTTGAAACAGTTCAACATGCGATTGAGGAAAATACATGTGATCAACTTTTTGCTTTTTATGATTTGGGTAGTGCCAAGATGAATCTTGAAATGGTTGCGGAACTCTCAGAGAAAGAAATTGAGATTATGGATGTCTCGTTTATTGAAGGTGTCTATTGTACAGCTGCATTATTTGAAATGAATACAGATTTACCTTCAGTAATAAATGAGTTAGAGAAATTAATGATAAAAAGATAAGACTAAATTAACTCTAAAAGTCTTTTAAAGTTCTATAAAAACCACCTCTTTTGTTATAATAGAGGTGATTTTTTATTGTATTTTTATGTTAAAGTTGATGTGGAGATAATGAAGAAATGTACTTAAACAAAAAGGTCTGTTTGGTTGATCAAGGAATGCATTAAAATGTTAATTATTCTTGTAGTATTTAATTAACACGAAAAATGGGAGTGATTCATATGGGAAATACGCTATTTACCGCATTTAGTCTTTCAGGTAACAATGGATTAAAAAGCCATTTAAAAATGAGAGAGAAATCAAATCGTTTTACCCTCATTCAATCTAAGGTAATATCTAACAATGTAATGCAGTATCTTTATGAACGCAACGGAATACAAATTTATAGCTTTGGATTTCTATTAGAGGACGAAAACGGCATTGATTCGTATCTTTTTATTGAAAACAATGAAATATATGAACAATTTGTTTCACATCTAAAGGAAAAAGATGCAAATGAGCTAAGCATTGACGTATATTTAGATGTTCATAATAACGAGGAAACAGAGCAGAAGTTAAGTCAATTGTTCCAAAAAGAAAAAGATTCGGAAGAGGAATCGTATTATTGTCATTTATTTGGTCAACAAATGTGGAAAGGTAATGCTTATATGGTTGCGAATCGAGCTGCATTACTAGGAATAAAAGAGGCGATTGAAGTTGCTTTAGAAAATGAAGAGTCAAGAGTAACAATGTTTCCTTCTGATGGGGAAGCCTATGATTTGTTTATCAAATGTACAAATGAAGGGTTTGATTGGGAACAAATTAATTTACCTTATCATAATCCAGAGGTAATTGAAAATGAAAAAGACCAAACAAAAAAACCTGCTAAATTTTTTGAAAGATTTAAAAGGATATTAGCATTTGCGGATTAATATAGGTTAATTCAAGGGAAAGTGAAATAGTTAAAATTAATTCTAAATCTACAATTGATGACCTTTTTCTAAAATCAATAGTTACATACTAAGTTCGTTTTACTGTTATTATGAAATCAAAATCCGTTCTATTATATCAAATATATTCATATAAAGTTAAAATTTAGTTGACACTGGAATTTACTTTATGCTATATTTCGTGTAATAGCTTTGAAGGGATGATGAGTGGACAATGGTAAACTAATTCTATTTTTTACAAAAAAGTATAAACATGTACTTGTAAAATAGGATTAGTCTGCTCATTTATCATATTTCGAAGAACCTAATGCGTTAGAAATAGGTTTATTTGACATGAAATGAATAAATATATGAATCGACTAATCCTTCCAAATTAATGGGGGGATTTTTTTGTTTCCTCTCATACTAGAGGTGATTTGAATGACAGAGAATATTCTTATAAAAAATGTGACATTTAAATACTTATCGATGTTAAAACCGATTTTTAAAAATGTAAATTTAAACATCAACGAAAATTGGAAGTTAGGACTTGTTGGCAGGAATGGTCGAGGAAAAACAACCTTTTTAAAAATACTTTTAAACCAACTTGAGTACAAAGGTTCTATACAGTCAACATTAGGTTTTAAATATTTCCCGTCATATCCAGACATTAATAATAAGTTAACCGCGTTAGAAGTATTACTTAAACAAAACCCGCATATCGATATTTGGCAAATTGAGCGTGAGTTAACCTATATGGATTTATCGCATGACATTTTAGATGGAAATTTTAATGTATTAAGTGGTGGGGAACAAACAAAACTTTTGCTAATTGAGTTATTTTTGAATGAAAATTCATTTCCTCTAATTGATGAACCGACAAATAATTTAGATTTGCATGGCAGAAAAATCGTTAGTCAATATTTAAAGAAGAAAAAGGGGTTTATTGTTATTAGCCATGATGAATCTTTTTTAAATCAATTCGTTGATCATGTTTTAGCAATTAATAAGGAATCTATTGACATAATTAGCGGCAATGTAGATACGTGGATGAAAAAGCAAATGCAGATATGCTTTCTGAAGAAAAGAATGCCCAACTAAAAACGGAAATTAAACGACTAAATGATGTTTCCAGCCAAATGAGTACCTGGGGGCTAAAAAGAGAGAATAGTACAAGAGATGCCTCAGCAAGACGATCAGCTGCAAAACAAATGAAAAGAGCTAAAGCAGTCAAAAAACGAACAGAAGTGATGATTGAAGAAAAGGAAAGTCTCCTTCATAATATCGAAAATGTTTCTGAACTTAAAATGATTGTTAAACAGCCAAGAAAACAGATATTATTCTTTCGGGATTTTTCGATTTTAAGAGATGGGATACCTCTTTTTGAACCGATTAATATAGATGTTTATCCAACTGAACGATTCTTTATTGAAGGGAAGAATGGAGTGGGTAAATCTACTCTATTAAATTTTATCCTTGGAAGAGAACAGCTAGAAACTATAGGTGAATATCGAATAAGTTTACCTGAACACCGATCTATACTAAGTCAAAAAAAACAAGAGGATTTAGATTATTTTTCCCTGCTCAATCAATTATCTACAAAAGAAGAAAAGGAAGAATATTGGCATCTATTATATCAATTAGGAATTGAACGTTCTAGTTTTTCTGATAAATCAAGTGAGAATTGGAGTGCTGGTGAACAGAAAAAAGTACTATTAGCAAATGCATTATTAGGTAAAAATGAGTTGTTTATTTGGGACGAGGTAACCAATTATTTAGATATGTTCGTGGTAAATCAGCTGATAGATTCGATAAAGAAGTATCAACCAACTATGATTGGTGTAGACCATAATGAATATTTCGTTAATGCTATAGCTACTAAAAAGATAGAATTAAACTCTTTTATTAATAGATAATTTCTATGCTAATTATTGTAAATATATAGGTGTGCATCAATAAATAATTTTGTTGTTGTAGTAAATGAGGTTTATACCATAAAACACGCCTTAATCGGCAAAATAACACAATGATTTTCGTAAATAATTGAAATAATTTCATGAAATAGAAACATACTATATTTTAAATAGCCAATTCATATTAGCGTTTCCATTTTGAATATATTTAAGAGATTAACTAAAAGGGGACAAAATACATTGACTAAAAAGAAAACAATTATTTTATTAGTTGGATTTTTTCTCTGCCTCTGTGGATGGCAATCCGTTAAATCATCAGAACAAAGGAGTATAGAAAAAGACTATTATAACTTAGGTTACAAATCTGTTTCAGATGCAATACAGGAAGCCGAATCTTATTATAAAACAAACTTAGATTTACCAATAAAATTGCCACCATTAGATTTTACCCACTCTTTCGGACGATTTGACCAAGGAAATGAGAATCTTGAGATTGAATATTTAAATGAGCAAAAACATTTTAATTACATTATAAATGTCTCCCCTTCTAGAAAAGGTAATACTTTACTTAATCGTACAAATCATTCTAAAATAATACCTCTAAAAGACGGAACAAAAGCTTATTATTCAACAGCAGGAATAGATAAAAATATTTCAAGTATTCTTATGTTTAATAAAAATAATTGGACTTATATGTTAAGTATTGAGAAAAGTCTATTAGACAATCCTGTTACAACATTGGTGGAAATTGCAAATTCGTTATGAAATTAATGCGCTATAAAGTCCCCAATAAATAGAGTTGATTCTGCATAAGCAGAGAATCAACTCTATTTATCTTTTGTTATTTTAGAGTAAATTCTAAAAAGGCTCCTTACCAAAATCTATTTTTTGTACCCTATTAAAGTCATACGACTGTTTATTTGACGTTCGAAGTCTGTTCGTTTATATCCGATTTTTTCATATAAATAACAATTGCTATTTTCCTGTAATATCGTTTGAAGTTCCCATACATTGTATTCAGAGAATAAGTCTTCAGCAAGTAACATCGCTTTTTGTGCGATTCCTTTACCTTGATATTCAGGGAGAATAAAGATAGGACTAATCCAGTTGCTATTATTTCGTTGAACGATTCTTATTGCACCAACAAATTTATTGTCAGATATGATTTTGAAAAAAGAGCCGTTCTGTATTTTTTCTGTCAAACGTTCAATCGATTCATTTGCTGGATTGGTTTCATAATCTTGGTATTTATCTAATAATTTTTGAAACGCCTTCTTCTGCATTGCATGAAGCATATGTACTTCTTCTATTTCCATTTTAACCAATTCAACAACCACAATGCCTACCTCCAATGTTATATAAATAAAACTACCTTTAAGAGATTATATTCGACAAATATTTCCTTAAACCTTTTAAAGAAAGCGAAAAAGGATGCCTAACTTTTTCAACGTGAGACATCCTTTTTCATTGGAATTAAATTATCCTTTAAGTTGTAAAGTGCAATTCATCGCTATCTAGGATAGTAAGAAAAGCCAGGGAATTTAACGACTGGATATTTGACTTTATTCAAGACATCCAATAATTCTGGTCCGACATTTAAATTTCCTTCAATTAGGTCATGAGGAGTAAGTGCCATCCACTGATTTAACGATACATCGGCAAATCGATCGCTTTTGAACATTTCCAAAAACCATAAGCTTTCAGTACCAGTATTTTGGATATAGTGTCCATTAGCAAAAGGTACATAGCCGACATCACCAGCACGATAATCAAATGTACGAGCAATACCGTTACCACCAAATACAGTCATTCGTCCCTGTCCTGATAGGTAATACTGCCACTCATCGTTATTTGGATGCCAATGGAGTTCTCTCATCGCACCCGGTTCAATCTTCACAAGGGCAGCTGCAATTTTTTTAGAAATAGGAAAATTAGAGGAGTCTACAATTCGTACAGTGCCTCCAGGGATTTTCATTGGTTTTTGCGCTAGTAACTTATGCTTAAAGCTTTCAGGAATGGTTCCATAAGGCGATTGTACCTTTTCACTTTGCAGGGGACCTGGAACCTTATCTTGAAAAATATAGACCTGCTCTATTGGAATGTTATCGAAAGCATTAATAGGTACTCCAAAATTAGCAGACAGTACATCTTTGGGTGTGTGAGCAAACCAATCTGAGATGGATAAAGTACTCAAATCGGAAAAGGAGCCGTCATCGAAGACGAGTAAGAATTCACAGTGTTCTAACCCTTGGATTGAGTGTGGTAGACCAGGTGGGAAGTACCAAAGGTCGCCTGGGCCAACATCAGCAATGAAGTTACGACCTTCTGAATCAATGGATGTGATTCGTGCATGACCGGATATCATAAAAGACCATTCTGCTTGTTGATGCCAATGCAATTCTCGTACACCTCCAGCAGTCAAGCTCATATTTACTCCTGCAAGTGTTGTCGCAATGGGCAATTCCCTAACTGTGATCTCTCTTGACCATCCACCATGATTTAACGTCATAGAAGTGTCTGAAAACGAAAATCGCATGTTAGGGAGCAAACCACCATCCGTCTTTGGTGGTACTAGTAAGTCAGGGTTTTCAAGATCCCTCATAATATCCCTGGGACCTGTATCATAACCTCCTTCACCGTTATTACGGATAGGCTGAGGTATATTTTCTTCTATATTTCGGTTTGGATTATCCAATTCATAGACTCCTCTCACTATATAGCATTTTCGTGCATTCATACTAAATGATATATGTTACGGGATTTGTCTAAATGACTATTTCCATTTATTGTGATAAAGTTATTTGAAAGAAGAGCAAAATAAATATATTTAAGAAGGTGAGTTACATGGAAATAAGAATATTAGATACTACTCAAAATGCACCTATGGATTTGTTGTTACAAGCAGATCCTTCCGAAGATATTGTTTCTGAGTATTTGCAAAGGGGAGAATGCTTTGTGATGGAGGACGAAGGGAGAATTATTGGTGTATATGTATTAATCACTACACGCCCTGAAACTGCGGAGTTAGTGAATGTTTCTATTCAAGAAGACCAACAAGGAAAAGGGCTAGGGAAAATGCTAATACAGCATTCGATTGCTACTGCCAAGTCAAAAAAATTTAAAACAATTGAAGTAGGAACAGGCAATTCAAGTATTTCACAAATTGCTCTTTACCAAAAGTGTGGATTCCGACTTACTCATGTAGATAGAGATTTCTTTATACGTCATTATGATGAGCCTATTTTTGAAAATGGGATTCAATGTATAGATATGGTCCGACTTTCTCAAGATTTATATTAGAGGCTCGACTGTAATATAAAACAATTTAGCTATCTACATACACTTGTACAATTAACGGAGTTTCTGACTACTTGTCGATACAAAAGGTGATGAATTTAATTTTTAAAAAGAATTGAAATCATCAGGTATTAATGTGGCCATTAGAAGTCAATTTGGAATTGATATAGATGCTGCTTGTGGTAAATTGTATGGAAATTATCAAAAGAACAACAAGCAGTAATTTGAGGTAAAGATGATGCTAAAAATTGTATTTCATAAAAAATATTGTTAATATAAAAATACAATTATGAGAGGACTGATGGATGGACAATGGTTAACTAATTTATATTTTTATTTGAAATGAATAGCTTCAAACTACAAAATATAGGGTTAGTCTATCCATTTTTATATATCAGTTTACATTTTATTTGTCATGATTCCAATGGCAAAAAAGAACTTATTTAATATAAGTGAAAGACTAACCCTTCCAATTACAAATTGGGAGGATTTTTTATACTCTCATAATTAAGATTTAAATTTTTTAACTGTAACTTTAATCTAATAAATAAAGGAGAGAGAGAAATGAGCAATTCAGACACTATTGTTACACATGTAATACTCCGTATAAGTCGTTAATATCCATCAAACTTATATGGAGAAATTTAGAATAGATGGATGTGCCGACTTTGTATAAATAATAAAAAGTTAATATACAAAGGAGGAATTATCATGTCAATGATACAAGCTCAAGACTTAACTTTTTCTTATCCAGGTAGCTTTGACAATATTTTTGAAGGTGTAAACTTTCAAATAGATACGGATTGGAAACTTGGATTTATCGGTAGAAATGGACGAGGTAAAACAACATTCTTTAATTTATTATTAGGGAATTATGAGTATAGTGGGAAAATCATTTCTTCGGTAGAATTTAATTATTTCCCTTATCCAGTTTCGGATAAAAACAAGTATACTCATGAAATCTTTGAAGAAATTTGCCCCCAAGCAGAAGATTGGGAATTTCTTCGTGAAATATCCTATCTAAATGTTGATGCCGAGGTCATGTACCGACCATTTAAAACATTATCAAATGGAGAACAAACAAAGGTGTTGCTTGCTGCACTTTTTTTGACTGAGGGTCAATTTCTATTAATTGATGAGCCAACCAATCATCTAGACACTGATGCACGAAAGGTGGTCTCTGATTATCTAAGTAAGAAAAAAGGGTTTATTTTAATTTCACATGACAGAATCTTTTTAGATGGATGCGTTGACCATATCTTATCTATAAATAGGGCAAATATTGAAGTTCAAGGTGGTAACTATTCTTCTTGGAAATTAAATTTTGATAGACAGCAGGAACACGAAGAGGCAATAAATCAGCGTCTACAAAAAGACATAGGGAGATTAAAACAGTCTTCAAAGCGTTCAGCAGGTTGGTCTAATCAAGTGGAAGCTTCTAAAAATGGAACAACGAATTCAGGTTCAAAGTTGGATAAGGGCTTTGTAGGACATAAAGCGGCAAATATGATGAAGAGAGCAAAGAACCTTGAATCAAGGCAACAAAAAGCTATTGAAGAAAAGTCAAAACTGCTAAAAAATGTAGAAAAAACTGAGTCATTAAAATTAGAACCATTGGAATTTCATTCAAATGAATTGATTGTTTTGGCTGATGTAACTGTTAAGTACGATGACCAAATAGTGAATAAGCCAATTAGCTTTAAAGTTGAACAAGGTGAACGAATTGTACTTGATGGAAAGAATGGAAGCGGAAAAAGTAGTATCCTAAAACTAATTCTAGGAAATCCGATACAGCATACAGGCTCAATGAATTTAGGTTCAGGCCTCGTTATTTCTTATGTTCAACAAGATACTTCTCATTTAAAGGGACTGTTATCGGACTTTATTGAAGAGCATAAGATTGATGAAACGTTATTTAAATCCATCCTACGTAAGTTGGATTTTGACCGAATTCAATTTGAGAAAGATATATCTCATTATTCTGGTGGACAAAAGAAAAAGCTGCTTATAGCCAAAAGTTTATGTGAAAAAGCACATTTGTATATTTGGGATGAACCGTTAAATTTTATTGATATTTATTCGCGCATGCAGATTGAAGAGCTTATTCAAAGATTTAATCCCACAATGCTTATTGTTGAGCATGATCAGGCATTTCAACAAACAGTTGCAACAAAAACTATATCTATGTAGTTAAATATGGAAAATTGAAGATTTAATCAGTAAATCAGCTTATTAAACTATATGGTGCTTTAGTTGAAGAACGTAGCTAAAATGATCAAACTTTTTTTATGAAAACTAAACATAAATCTGTTAAAGAAGAATCCATTTTGATCAAACTTTTTTCAAAATGGATTCTTTTATTTATCTTAAAATACTGGTTTATGAGGTATTTTTGGACAAACTTTATTATAAAGCAACAATTATATTCGAGGCCAAATTTTCCTCATTAATCATGCGTTGACCAACCTTTAGTTCATATGAAGCAGTGTATTAATTAGAAAAAACCTGAAAAAGGTGGTACTTCATCTTAATTTGGGGTGCCTTGCCCATCATCTTGCCACTTACAAAGTTTACATATATCATCTTCTCCTCGTTCATATAGTGTAGGAAAACCACATTAAGAATTTATTTCAAGCTACATTTATTTTCTCCTCCAAAGTTTTCATTATTAAGTTATTGGCATGAGTTTAATTGTGGCATTCTATTGTACCTTTCCTTCCTATTATATTGCATTCTAAGCACAGTTTAATCTCAAACTGAATTCCACAGGTTCAATTTAAGATGTTTAGATTAATTAAGGTTTACTTAAGATTTACTTAAGATTGGGTATATATAATGAAAATACTAATACACGCAAGGGAGTAAACAGCAATGAAGATTTTAATATTGAATGCCCGTTTCGGTATGGGGCACTATTCTGTTTCAAAGGCGTTAGAGCAGGAAATAAAAGAATACGATATCAATGCTGAGGTACAGCTTATAGATATTTTTGATTATTGTCTACCAAGGAATAGTAAAAAAATATATGGTTCGTATAATTATTTTATTAATAAAGGTGCGAATATTTATAATGCCTATTACCATTATACGAATAATAGAAAATCCAATATAAAAATTCCTTTTCAACATTATTTTATAAAAAAAACTGGCCAGTTAATTAATAATGAGAAACCGGATCTTATTATCTCAACTTTTCCTATATGCTCACTGTTAGTTTCAGAATACAAAAAGATTAGTGATGATAATATACTATTACTCACTTGCATAACAGATATATCTGGTCACAAAGACTGGTACCATAAAAATACTGATTTTTATTTTGCTGCCTCATCTACGACAAAAGCAGAAATAATTAATAGAGGAGTTCTTCCTGAGCAAGTCTTTATTAGTGGCATTCCAGTAAAAAAACAGTTCAAGGTTAAACGAGATATACAGAAAAGAAATAGTTGCAACGAATATCTCGTTAATAAATCTAGAAATATATTATTAATGGGTGGGGGCTTAGGGATGTTACCAGATGACGAAGCATTCTATAAGCGTTTAAACATGCTCGAAAATGTAAAGGTTACAATTATTACTGGTACGAATAAAAAGATACATAGGAATCTCTATGGAAAGTTTGATCATATTGATGTTATTAGTTATACGGAACAAGTGGATCAGTATATGAAAGAAGCAGATTTGATTATTACTAAACCAGGAGGGATTACATTATTCGAATCAATTGCTTCAGAGTTACCTATATTAGTGTTTCAACCATTTTTA
The DNA here is from genome assembly GCF_050278625.1 of Viridibacillus sp. NPDC096237. NCBI lineage: Bacteria > Bacillati > Bacillota > Bacilli > Caryophanales > Caryophanaceae > Viridibacillus > Viridibacillus sp. NPDC096237. The sequence continues at coordinate 50,382 of NZ_JBNNTI010000023.1, forward strand.
GCTCAGGAAATCCATAATGCCGATTTTATAGAAAGAAACAAAATTGGAAAAGTAGTTGAAAAAAAATTAGAAGATAGTCTGGAAGAAATTTTTAATTTATTGTCAGATGAGTCTTTCCTAGAAAATTGCCGGGGAAATATGAGGAATATTCAAAATGAAATTGAAACAACTACTATCAAAAATTTGCTTAGTACATTGGAGGAAAAGCTTTTCGATAATGGACAAACACAATTAATAGGATCAAGAAAGTATGTACAGCAAGATTTAATACATCGGAAGGAAGGAACGGCTTTATGATGGTGTTAGAAGTAATGATTGGTTTATGTGCAGTAGGCATCGTCTTTTATGGAGTTCTTCCAACGGTATATTACCGATATATAAGTTTATCAGCAGTTAGTAAGTTAGAAGGTACCAGCAAAAAGAAAGAAATTGCTTTGACATTTGATGATGGACCTGATAGTGAATATACCATGCAATTACTTGATTTATTGAAGAAAAATAAAGTAAAAGCAACATTTTTCTTTGTAGCGAAAGAAGCTGATAAACATCCTGATATTATAGAAAAGATTATAGAAGATGGGCATACACTAGGTCTGCATTCATATGAACATAAGCATGCATGGCTAAAGGGGAGAAAGTACACTAAGCAAGATTTCGAAAAAAGTGTAGCGATTGTCAAAAAATACAATTGGACAGTCGCTTTTTATCGGCCGCCATGGGGGAACTGTAATATATTTACCATAAATGAGGCCAAAAAATATGGACTACAACCAATATTTTGGAATGTAATGGCGCAGGATTGGAGAAAAAACATCTCTCCAGAACAAATTGAACAGAGGTTGTTACAAAGAGTAAGAAACAAAGCTATCATATGTCTTCATGACGGTAGAGGGGCAAAGGGGGCACCTGGACGAACAATTGAAGCCTTAAAAAAGGTTATTCCAGAATTAATTAAGAATGGGTACCATTTTAATTCTCTTTATGATAAAAGGTAGGGATGAAAATGAAAAAAAAGAATTATTTTATCGGAAGTTCATTATTATTCCTTCTAGTAGTAGGAACACTCTATTTTATTTTGCGTGAACAATCATTTTCAGATATGTATAGCGTCATTACGAAAGCAAATCCTCTTTATTTAGGACTTGGTATCATTTCCATGTTAGTTTTCATTTTTTTTGAAGGATATTGCATTAAAGTTGTCATGGATTCTTTAGGCAGACGTATTACTTTAATTGATAGTTATAAATATGCATTTATTGGGTTCTTTTTCAGCGCAATCACTCCAGGTGCTTCAGGAGGACAACCAGCGCAAGTATATTATATGAAGAAAGATGGACATGAAATTACACTTTCAACATTGGTGCTATTAATTGCATTAGCTTTTTATCAGATAGTTATGCTTGTTTTAGGTTCTATTTTGATTTTATCTCGATATTCGCTAGTTGTAGGTCAAGTTGAGGGATATAAGATGTTTTTTGTATATGGAGTTATTTTCAATATTGCGATGGTCATCTTTTTGCTTTATATGATCTTTGCTAAGAACGTTGCTTCGAGTATCATTAATAATTTTATCCGCTTTCTAGGGAAAGTTCGAATTATTAAAAATGTAGAAAAAATGATTGATAAAATTGAGCGCTTAATGGAGCAATATAAACAAGGAGCAACACATATTAGGACAAATCCAATTATCTTTTTAAAATTGTTTATTTTGACCATTTTTCAATTTGCTGCATCATGGTCGGTTCCCTATTTTGTATACCGATCTTTAGGGTTAAACGGAACTAAATATCTTGATATAGTATCAATGCAGGCGGTTTTAGATATAAGTGTGGCTTCCTTACCACTACCTGGAGGAACTGGAGCAGCAGAAAATGGATTCATCCAACTATTTTCAGATTTGTTTGGTCCCAATATGGTTATTCCCGGAATGATGTTATCTAGAGGTATTAGTTTTTATTCACTTTTGATTATTAGTGGGGTTATAATAGTTTTCTCATTTAAAAGAAAAAAATCTTTTTTTTAAAAGATTAGTTAGCATTAAATATGAACATCCCTCCATTTTAGTAGGTTTTTAAGGTTTTGTGAAAATCCTTAATAAAATCAAGTAAAAATGCATCTTTTATAAAGGTAATTGATAAGTATGGTGTATATTTGAAAAGAGCTGACATTAGTCAACTCTTTTTCTAATACAACCAACTATAAAGTCAAAACCAATTCGTTAGGTACCCAAAAGTGTGGATTCCGTATCACACATGTAGATAGAAATTTCTTTATACGTTATTATGCAGAGCTTATTTTTGAAAATGGAATTCAATGTATAGATATGGTCCGACTTTCTCAAGTTTTATAATTGGGATGCATTAATCTAAATTTCTTTTCTTTACTGCCATCTTCCACGAGAATTGAAATGTATTTAGCATCAGGATCGAACTCATTTCAATGCAGAGTCCAATCTTTGAAGAGGGCTACAAGAATATCAGATTTTTATGTTTTACAAGAAGGGGATTATGATGATGAATCCTTTAGATGACAAGTTACAGAAATTAAACACAATAAAACGTTCACAACTGAAGAAATACATACACTTGAAAAACTTTCGAATAGGTTTGACCATATGCCTAAAAGTAAAATCAATTGGCAATTCCCTGTAGTGCTCGCATCCGCTTTTGTTGTCTGTATCATCTTATTTCTTACAACGCTTAATGGACCCTTGCAAAAGGTATCATTAACAACAGCTACTGAATCACTAACTAATTTTACTTCTACTGTAAAGCTAGGCCGCATATATTATATTGATTGGTCAAAAGATATAAGGTTGGACAGCTTTTTAGTAAGGTCTTCAAAGCTCTACTTGGATATAAATACAATTGAAAATCAACAACAACTTTCAATATTCAGCAATTATTTTAGTCACCTAAAAGAAGTGCAGCATATAAATAAGAGTGTACTAACACCCTTTAATGACTTCATTCTGAAAGCAAAAGACGGACGGGAATGGAATATTAAAATCTATGAAAATCCAGGTGAGCCACCCATTTTAAGAGACATGGAAACCAATCGGTATTTTGAGGTTAAAAAAGAAACTGGCAACTTTGATGATGATTTAATTAAAGCAATGATGTCAGAAACAAATTTCAAGAGTATATATAATTACAATTGTGCAAATTATCCCTAATTTAATCTTGTTAATACAATATATAGCAACAAAAAAGTTTCATATTATTGATATACCAAAACTTCAAAGAAAAAATCGAGATCGTATTATCCAATTGTTAATTGCGATCACTTGTTTACTCACAATTGTTTTACTTGCTATGTATTATCAACCAATTAACGCACTGGTATTATTATCCATCTTCACTTTAGTTATATTGAGTAAATTCTTTTTTGATTGGAAATTCATTCGAGAACAGCATGATTTTATGGTTCAACACAAATATAAGATGTACTTATTCATACAAACCTCTATCTACTTACTTACTTATGATTTGTACACTAATTATCATCATCCACTAATCATACTCATAATCGCCCTAATAATCTAAATTTCGACGAATAAATTATGTTGAACTTTCCAATGATGTATTTAGACATACAGAAAAGGGGAAAACATGTTAACTAAGAAATTTATGAAGGGGGATTAAGAAATGGCGTTTCTGTTTTTTCTAATAATCGTGGTACTTTGTATGATCCCTTTGCTTCTATTGGATTCACGGATAGGAATGAAAGAAGCGAATATAGATCGTGCAATTGAAATACTTGATGAGGAACTAGAAACTGGCAAGATAAAATTGTTTAAAAAACCTCAATTCAAACTAAACTTCAAATTAACAATTGCTCATATGAAACAAAAAACAGCTGGTAGTTGGCAAAGCCTTAAAGATAGGTCTATACGCTACAAAGATAAATTCCAATCATGGCAGCAAAATTTAATCAATTCTTATCGTAAATAATGAGTAAATGAAAAATACCTTAGCATTTAATTTTTATTAAAAGTCAAGATATAAGGTGAAACTATTATAAATAGTGAATTCTAATTTAATGTCACACATTATATGCATAGAAATTAAAAGGATAGTTAGAGCTTGAATAAATTAGCTCTAACTATCCTCTTTTTTTCCACAAATGACCCTATTTACTACAACAACTAATTTGTTCGTTCATCAATCTATTGTTGCGGTAAATCAAAAGGATCTTAAATCACTTATTAAATGTACATTAAAGCCTATTTCTTAAACTACTAAGAAATAAAAGGTATAAGATCTATTTTTAGAAATTGTTACTCTTGACTTCCTTTTCTTCTTCAACTAACGGGGTAATTTAGTGGAATAATAAGGTTTTTTTAGAAAATTGTTGAATAATTTAAAGCGTGTAAACTTTTGAACAAAAGTGATTTACTTTCGGCTGGGACAGGCACTTTTATATTGAACTAACAAGAAGGTTTGTTGAACAAGAAGTTGGAGGGATAAGATGAAGGAATGGTTTGGTTCCGCAGCAATTTGTATTAATTAGGACAAAGAAGTTTTAATGGTAAAAAGCAGCAGCTGCTACTGAAAGTCAAGTAATTCAGGCGATTAATATGGCCGTATCTGTAATGTAAACTAAAAAAGTACCCGAGCAATTATTGGTTAAAAGGTTAAATGAAATTACTGAAGGTAAGTTTATAAGTTAAGTTTCTTAAACATGAGCCTTGAAATATAGCAATATAGACAAACACCCGCCTTGGGTGAAAATGAAGTCAGTTGGAGGAGATATAATGAATCATAATGAAGTTGCTGAAATATACGAAGCTTATTTAAGTCCACTAGTATCAGAGTTGTACGAGTTGGAAGGCTATGAAACAAGTCTAATTAATGCTCATGCCGGAGGGCGAAATGTCGTTTATAACTGTGAGAAAGAGGGCGCTAGTGCAAAAATACTCAGAATCGCCTATTTAAATGACAGGAGCCGAGAGGATTTGTTGGGCGAAGTTGAATATATCCAATATTTATTAGAGCATGGCGGTAGTGTCTCGAATGTGATCAGCTCTCGGAAGGGGAATCTACTGGAAGAGATCACTCATAATAATCACACCTTTTTTGTCTGCCTGTTCGAAAAGGCTAGGGGAAAAATGCTTGTAGAAAATCATTATCAGTATCGCGAAGGAGTTCCTATTACGGAATACTATTATAACTGCGGTAAAGTTCTCGGGAAGCTGCACCAATTGTCGAAAGGCTATGCTCCTGTTCATCGCCGGTATAGTTTCTTTGATAAATACAATATCGAGTATATCGATAATCTGATACCGGGTACGTTACCACTGCTTAAGAGAAGATGGTAGAGCTTCTTAACACTTTAGAAGGATTGGACAGGAACCGTGAGTCTTTCGGTATGGTCCATTTTGATTACAATGATGGGAATTATTCGATAGATTTTGATACTGGGCAAATTACCGTATATGATTTCGATAATTCATGTTACTGTTGGTATATGTTTGATTTGGCAGGTCTTTGGACACACGGAGTTGGCTGGATACAATTTGAACCAGACGCCGGTAAACGGAAAAAGTTCATGGATAATTATTTTGAAACAGTTCTCGAGGGATATAAATCCGAGACCAGAATAGAAAATTCAATATTGGATAAGTTGCCCTTATTTATCCAAGTAACCGTCATGGAAGGTATTGTAGATGCATTTGAGGTAATGCGGAACAATGGTGAAGAACCGGAGTGTGATGAGGAGTTGTCGTATCTCATAAAATGCTTGGAGGACGATATTCCGTATAAAGGTTTTTTCCATGAAATTTACTCGTGTGAAGAACCTTTCGAGTGTGAGGAACGAAATATTTAATCCACCAATTTCCGAAGATGACGACGGTGTATCGTCATCTTCAAGTTTCTATTCTTGTTTGGCTGCTTCCACATATAAAATTATTAACGACTTTTGAATAAAAAGTAGTCAACCAGATTCTCTGGCTGACCTTAAAATACGAACGGGTGCGTTAATTAAAGATCATTGAGTTGCATAGGCAGCTCTTAAAAATCGAAAAATCCCCTTACCTTTGTTAGGCGTTTCTTAAGCATGTATCATCAGAAGCTTCTTCGCACTATTTCAACAAAGTTCGCCGAAATTAGGCATACACTCTGTCTTGGGTGAATATCTTAATGGGAAATTACTTTTTAATAATTGGGGTGATACACTTGGGATACTTTGTAACTGTCGAATCAGGGGTCAACGTATTTATAGAGGACATCAATCCGAAGGGAAATAAAACGATACTTTTTATTCATGGATGGCCGCTAAACCATAACCAGTTCGAATATCAGTTCAACTACCTTCCAACGCTTGGATATCGTTGTATCGGAATGGATTGGAGGGGATATGGCAATTCGGATAAACCTTTTAGCGGGTACAGTTTCGATAGATTAGCAGATGATGTCCGCATGGTCATTGAGGCGTTACAGTTAAAAAACATAACACTGGCAGGACACTCTACAGGAGGCGCGATCTCGATTCGTTATATGGCTCGTTATAAAGGGTATGGGGTATCTAAACTCGTCCTGATCGACGCTGCCTCTCCATCTAGCGTTCCAAAAGAATTTACAAATAAAATCATCGAAGATACAAATCATGACCGACCGCAAATGCTGCAAGACCAAACGGGAATTTTTTTCTTTCAGTATATTTCCGAACCGAAATCCGATTGGTTCGTTTTAATGGGATTACAAGCGGCGAATTGGGCGACTTCCGCCATTATGGTCACGCTTAGAGATGAAAATGTTTACAACGATCTCGGTCAGATCGATGTACCCACATTAATTATTCACGGAATTCATGATAAAGTCGTTCCGTTTACCCAAGCTGAGGAAACAAATAAGCTGATCAAAAATTCGAAGCTAGTTCCGTTCCAATACAGCGGCCATTGCGCTTTTTTAGAGGAGCGCGATAGATTCAACCAATTATTATCTTCTTTTGCATAACGACTCGGAATAGCAACACCGTCGCCAATTAATTCGTAAGCGTCAAAAAGCCCCCACCTTAAATAGATGAGGGCTAATTGTAATTCTAATTGAGACGAATATAATTTTGTTGTGAGCAGAAGTTTATTAACTTCTGCTATAGCTGAGTTCACTAAGACTAAACATCCTGAATATACACATGAATTACACACCTTTGTTGATAAAATCAGACCGTATCTAAATACTAATTAGTGTACAGTAACAAAAAAGTTGTTTAATTTACAATAAAGTCGTATGTTAGCAGAATTAGTTACTTATAAAGTAAAAATTAAAACAACAACAAAATGTATATGGTGAAATACTGTTTAACCGCGATAAACCAAACTTTAATACTGAGATAGAACATTTTGTAAATCAACAATTTGATTAGAATGGAACGTTTAGAAAAAACTTACCCTAAAATGTTTCCTTATGTAAAGAAATCAATAAAAAAATGGAAAACAGTCTTGAAAGAAAAAGACAAGAGTAATATTAAACATGATCAATTAATCCTGAGTGTTAGTGATAAACTATACAAAGACGTTACCTTTATTACTAGTAAGATTAATGAAATGAAAAACACGACCACTAATTGAGAGGTCGTGTTTTTTTGTTTTTCAGGTACTTTACATATTAGAGAGTCATATTCTTAAGACAAGTTTAAAGATTTGAAATAAAGTCGAGGATAACCGTAAGTAGGAGAGATTATTTAATAAGGAGTACTTTGCTTATTGAACTAACGGGGGCGTTAATTAAAGATCATTGAGTTGCATATGTAGCTCTTTTTTCTTATTGTGCTAACTGGGCAGGATAGTTCAATAAGAAAAGCCAGCGATTAGTAAGTGCTGGCTTAACTTTGGTTCATTTAATTGTAGTAGTTATCGATAAAAACGGGCTTTTAACTCAGGAGACGTATTTACGGAAATAAACTACTAATAGTCCTCACAAGGTATGATCAGAATGAAAATATTTATCGTAGTTCTGTATACTATGTTTTTTAAGGTCTTTCTGCGGTATGAAAAATCTTGTAACTCCTCCGACATATCCAGAACCTGACTTTTTTATTAAGATATATAGTTTTATAAAGTTTTGCACTCTTAATTTTTTTTATAGGATAATTTTCTTTAGGGTTCTTTAATTGACAGGGTAATCCATTTCATTGCGTTATTCGTACAGAGAATTCGCAACAATTTGCAAGTGTCCTCAGTCAATTAAAGAATATGCAAGTTAAATTATTGAGAGTGTGCATATTATGGAGAAATGAAGTGAAATTAAATTTTGAGGTAAATAAAAAAGGATTATCTTCTGGAAAAAAAGATTATTAATCAAAATATTCTTTTGCAAGAATATTTTGATTAATAGTTTTAAATGTGTTTCGGTTTACCACAAACCGCCCCTAACAATACCCCACATTCTTCTTCGATGTGCTCTGTTTAGAGGATCAACTCCACAATTCATAAGCCAGTGTGCTGCATTATCTCTCTGAGCCTTTGTTATAGGTACTCCACAGCATTCAGATAGACGATCAACAAGACCGTATGCACCTGCGGGACATCTTAACTGATGATAGTTGCATGATCTAAGATGTCCACATACACGACGGAAGCAATGGGGGTTTTTTATTCTTTGTCGGAAAACACCCATTAAATTAGGGTCAATATTGGCCATTGACAAAAACCTCCTTTCAAATAAAAGTAAATTCCAGAAATAAAGATTGGAACAATATAGTATATGAGATGATAAAGGAAGGGGGTAGATAGATTAACTATTTTTTTTAAAAAAACTCCAATAATGAACTAATTGTATTTTTTTAAGTAATGGCTCAATGTAACCAAAGGCCATACGTATTGATAGCTGTGATAGTGTATATAAAAGTGTCCTGGTAAACCTGCACCAGTAGGATAAGTGATCCTACTAGTTTCTGTATTTTGCCATTCTAAAATTCTTTTAACTCCTTCTATGATTTCTTTTGTAGGAAACTCGGAGATAGAAATTAATGTATCAACCGCCCAACAAGTTTGCACTAGTGTAGAATAGGGTAAAGGAATATATTCTCTATGAAAATCACTCTGGCATGATTCACCCCAGCCTCCGTCAGATTGTCTTATATTTAACAACCAATCTTTTGCTTTCTGGATAGTTTGATGATCAGATGAAACTCCAACTGCCTTTAAACCAGTGACAGCTGCCCATGTACCATAAATGTAAGATATTCCCCATCGTCCGTACCATGAACCATCTTTAGTTTGATTCTTTATTAGCCATTTTACACTGTTCATTATACGAGGATGCTGCATAGTCAAATTTAAATGATTCCCTAGAAATTCCAATGTCCTGCCGGTGATGTCAGCAGCAGAAGGATCTATAGCAGTGTCTTCAAAATTCTGTATGGGGAAAAACCATTTAATGTATGAAGGACTATTTTTTTTAAATGCTCCCCAGCCTCCGTCATTGTTTTGCATGGTTAATAACCAATTAACTCCCGAATTCCAGGCCATACGAAATTCAGAATGACTACATGTAAAATTAGATAGTGCCCTTAATGCCGCTTGTGTATCATCAACATCAGGGTTAATGGAGTTGCTTTCTGAAAAACCCCATCCTTTATTAGAGTGTTTGTGTTGTAATTCCATTAAGAAGTTCGAAGCTAATTGGATAGCTGGATCCTTAATGGTAAGACCCGATTCTTGTAAGGAATAAGAAATTAGGGCAGTGTCCCAAACAGTCGAAGGAGAGTTTTGAATATGAAAAACATCTCCTTTTTCGTATAAAAAGGATCTAATACCTCTAATAGCATTTTTAATAATAGGTGAAGATTTTTTATAACCTAGAGAAAGTAGTGCATAAATCATAAAAAATGTAGAACTTGAGTAACTATATAATGTCCCATCCTTTTCAATGCAATTATATATATGTTGTTCAGCTTTTAGCCTCGTAGATTCTTTATAAGTAGGCAATATCTTTTTAAATAAATTAAACCGTCTTTTTTCTTTTTTAAGTGCTTTATATTTCTTTTTAGATAAAAATAAATGCTGTAAATCAGGCGTCCATTTATTAGTAACTACAAATTTATCGTGTCCTAATATTAAGATAGGAAGAAAGTGTGCTTGTACGTATGAGCTAAAATTATAAAAATTAAGTGTTAGAAACTTTGGTATATTCATGATACTAAGTGGGATAGGAAATAGTCTTGGCCAAGGGTATAAGTTGGTAATAGCTAATAAACACTTCGTAGAAATATGACTTTTTTCAAGTCCTCCATTCTTCACAATATATTGTTCACTTAATTTCATCGACGGATCATCTTTATTCAAATGTCCAGAAAATAAAAGAGCTGTATATGCTTCAATTGTTGCAGATAAATTTCCTTTTTCATCATCATAAAGCTTCCAAGCACCGTTATGTTGTTGTTGTTGAAGTAGACGTGCAACAAGTTTCTTTATAAGATTCTCATCATCATAATCTAATACTCTTAACATGATAATCATATTTGCATCGGTCATTGGCCCACTTTCAAAACAATATCTCCACGAACCATCATTATATTGGTCTTCCTTCAGATTTTTAATGATTTGTTGTATTTTATGGTTAATCTCATTTATTAGATTCATTTAAGTTTTACAACCTCTCCGCTTATATTTGTTAAAATGAATTGCAATTAAGATATCTTATGATGAGAGTTATAAAGATTAATAGACAAGTGCGGAGAATTGGGGAGGGGGAGAGTTAAAATTACATAAATTACCCAAAATTCTATATTTAATGGAATTAGCCCATATAAACTAATAATCTATCTTATCCATAACGGACGAAGTAATGAAAATCGTTGATACTTCAATGTTTATAGAGGGAGTTTAGTTGAAGTATATATTATGATGAAAAAAAGATTTAAGGAGGAAGAAAATGGTTACGTGTTATTTGAAGTATGTTATTGACCCTTATAAAGTAAATGAATTTGAAGAATACGGTAAGATGTGGATTTCACTTGTAAATAAATTAGGTGGCACACATCATGGCTATTTTCTTCTGCATGAGGGTGCTAATAATAATGCTTATGCCTTCTTCACTTTCCCGAGTTTAACAGCATACGAAGAGTACCGGGCGAAAATGGCATTGGATGAAGAACGTCAAGTAGCATTTAAATTTGCAGAAGATACTAAATGTTTTAAGTCATGGGAGAAGTTTTATGCGTCCTGTATTTAAGTGAATATACGTTAAAGCTGATGGAGCTCTTTTTTTTCTTCAACTATCCTTTCACCAAAGGGGAGTTGTCCATCATGGCTGAATGACAAACCAATAGTTTCGAATCGTAACTGATTTGAATACTATAAGAGTACAACTAATCATTTGAGGTGAAATATGGACTTCAATTCTTTACGTTATCTGGCCATCGGTGATTCCCTTACTGTTGGTATCGGTGTTCTTTTTTTGGACCCAGGATTTGTTGAATATTATAGAGGCCTGAGTCAGCAAATTTTGAAAAAGTCTGTTTTTTACAAAAAATGCGCAAGGTCAGGTGCAACAACAGAAGATGTTTTAATGATGCTCCATTTTCCAAGTCTTGAAGAATCTGTAAAATACGCAGATATTATCACGATAACGGCTGGGGGAGATGACTTGATAAATGCAGCTAAAAAATTTTTAATAAATAAAAACGAAGAAAGTGTATCGCATGCTATTAATCAATCACTGAATAATTACTCAAAAATAATAGAAAGAATCCGCCACCTAGACAAACAAGATCAATACATTTTACGGTTAACGAATTTATATAATCCATTTCCCAATATACCGATAGCAGATGAGGCTATTAAAGCGTTTAATTCATCGATTAACCGTTTTGGCCTGGAAATGAATGTTAAAGTAGCGGACCTCTATAGCGTATTTAAGGGGAATGAAAAAGCTTTATTATCAAAAAGGGGGGTTCATCCTAATAGTGAGGGGTATTATCAAATGGCATTAGCATTAAGTAGGCTCGGTTATTCCCCGTAAGAAGGCTAAATATAATGTGTAGAAAGGTATGTGAACATTGTTTGCATACCTTTTTCAATTCGAAGATATTTCGATGTAATGTTTTGAATAACGTTAAAGATATTTTTATTGATCTATCATGAAAATAAGTTTCTTCAATGAAAGAAAAATGACAACAGTTAAGAAGATCCTGCTCAAACGTATATTATTTTTAGGTTATAAAGATAAAGGAGTGATTGATAATTTGAAGGAAATTACTGTTATTATTTTTTCTTTACTACTTTTAGTGGGGTGTAGCCAAAGACTGCAGGAAATAAGATGAATATAATAATAATTGGGTTTTAATACTATCTATTTTACATATCCGTTAACCTTCAATTTAATAACCAGAATTGGACACTGTAGGCGTTTAAGTCTTATTCCATCTAATTCTGAATAGTCTACACTTAGTTGGACAGTAAAATTAAGGGCAAGTAGAATAATAGATAACAAGAAGGAGAATCTACTATGTCCAGTAAAAGAAGAAC
>NZ_JBNNTI010000024.1:0-62795 GCF_050278625.1 Viridibacillus sp. NPDC096237
CGACGTTGACGTGACATAGTAGCACGCTCCTTTAAGTTGGTAGTCTAAGTGTACAAGCCCTTATTTTTTATGTCCAACTTAGTGTAGCCGATTCAATATATAAATTTCTCTTATTCGGATAAAGCATTTATAGATGAGTCTTCAAAGAAAGTATTTGTGTTGTAAAGTAGTAGCATGTCATTTATCTTATTTTTTTGCATTAACATATTTAGGCTCTCATTATAGTATCTAAGATCAACTACATGAATTTCACTAAAATGTGATAGTAAAAAAGGAAGAAAGGAATTTGCATAAGAATCTTTTACTATTAATAATTTTTTTTCATTTTTATTATCAGTTGTTATCTTCATTAACGGATGATTTCCATTAAGGAATACAGTATATTTATCCTTTTTCTTAATGTTGTTCATCTCATAAAGAGAGGTAGACGTTTTATTTTCATCAATATACTCTACTTTATATTTGTCTTTCTTAGATTGGTACAATTCAATGCTATCAGGATCTATATTCCTAAAACCTGCTTTTGAATATAGTGATCCATAAAAGCTATTTGTAATTTTTTTAATATTAAATGACTCATTTTTAGTAGAAGTAAATTTCATATTTTTACTTAACTCTTGGTAAGCATAATATGCGCCTTTAGTGGTCCAATGATGATCGGTTTTATAATATATATATTCATCTTTTTTGGAACTCAATACAGGATATATATTAATAAAGTTTATATCCTTATCTAAAGATTTCTTTACTTTATTAATATACGTAAGCTCATCACCACGAGAAACATAATTAGGTAGCTTATTTTCTAAAATACTAATTGCCGTAGGTACTAACATTACGTGCTTTTTCACATTTGGATTTGCAAGATGAAAATTATTTATTGCTTCTATTTTGCTTTTTACATCTTGTTCTTCAGGTTTACTAAATTTTTGAAGTAAAAAACCATCTTTACCTATATACACACCATTATTCTCTTTCTTTCCTATTGTTCGTTCCATATCAGACTTCACGCTTATCCAAAAGTCCCTGAATGCGAACTGATCAGAAATATATTTTTCGTAGTTAGAAGTAAACTTTTTTTCTGTAAGATTTCGGAAAGAGAATTCTGGAAACTGTTCTAGTTTTCTATTCTCTGCATATGAAAATGTTTTATTGGGAGTTAGTATATTTACGCTGAACATTCCCCCTATAAATAGTGACAATAATCCTACCATTGTGCATTTGTATATTTTTTCATACTGACTCAAGTAACTCACCTCTTTCAAACTAAATACAACATCATTCTATAGGCTATCATTAAAACCTAAAATATAAGAATGGATTATATGTGTCATTCACTAAATAAGCAGTTGAAAGAACCACTAGTACTACATAAAAGACTGGAATGCCAATAGCACCCGGTAACTTCAACTTTTCTTTAAAATATACAAACGCTCTTTTTGGGAATGGTGTTGAACAAATTGCTAGGACAATAAACAGCATAAAATTAGTTGTTAGATAATATAGAGTTTTATTATCCAAGAAAACGGATTGATTAAAGCCAAACATTGTTCCTATGAAATTCATTGCTACTGATAAGTTTTCAAATTCAAAAAATACCCATCCAATTAAAACGATAATAAGTGTATACATATGTCCGATAAAGCTCATTCTATTTTTAAGCCACTTTAAAAGAAATAGCTTTTCTAGTGTTACAAATAATCCAAAATATAGTCCCCAAATAATAAAATTCCAGTTCGCTCCATGCCATAATCCTGTAAAGAACCAAACTACAAACAAATTTCTAAGTTGTTTAAGTAATCCGGTTCGATTTCCGCCAAGAGGGATGTATACATACTCCCTAAACCATGAACCTAGTGATATGTGCCATCTACGCCAAAACTCAGTTACACTTTTTGATATATAGGGATAGTTAAAGTTTTCCGGAAAATCAAACCCAAACATCTTTCCCAGCCCTTGAGCCATAGCTGAATATCCTCTAAAATCAAAATAAATTTGGAAAGCAAAAGCAATAATCCCGATCCATGCTGTAAGGATTGTAAGTTCTGATATAGAAGTTGTTTTTACACTTGTCCAAAGAAGTCCTATATTATTAGCTAAAAGGACCTTTAACGCGAGTCCTCTAATAAATAATTCCATTCCTTCACCAAAACGATCTAATGTTACTTTTCTTTCTTGTAATTGTTTATCAATATCACTGTATTTTATAATAGGCCCTGCAACAAGCTGAGGAAACATAGTAACATAAGTACCAAAAGAAATAATATTTTTTTGCGCTTGCACTTTCCCTAAATAAACATCAATTACATAAGACATAGTTTGGAAAGTATAAAATGAGATTCCCACTGGAAGAGGGAGCGTCTCGACCTGAATATTTAAGTTAAAAAGGGTATTGATATTATCTACCACGAAACCGTAATATTTGAAGAAGCCAAGTATTCCTAAATTTATTATGATGGAGTTAATAAATATTGCTTTTGTAATACCTTTGCGATCTCTATATTTATCTATAAGTACACCATTAGCATAGTCAAATATGGTGGAGAATATCATAATGACTATATACACAGGCTCACCCCATGCATAAAAAATGAGACTGACGATAAATAATATAAAATTTCGAAGAACTTTAGGTGATACGTAATAAATAATAAGTGCTAATGGTAAAAATAAGAAAAGAAAAATTAAACTACTGAACACCATTGTTCTTTCACCTCCTACAATAGTTTTGTTTGTGTTTTTTATTTGAAATTTACAGTCTTCACATAAAAATCGTAAATTTTAAGTATAAGTATTACTTAACGAAACTTTTTAATTGTTCAAGTAGTAACTTGTAATAATTAGCTTTAAAATGTACACCATCTTGATCATGTAAATCTTTGTTTTTTTCAAAGATTGGAGATAAATCAATGTACTCTACTTTTTCAACGTTTGCTAATTCTTTAAGGTTCACGTTATATTCATCAATATGTTTATATTGTGGGTATTCCTTTAATACCTTATCTATAACTGGTGTAACAGATAAAAGGTGTATGCTTACATTTGGAAGTTTCTCCTTTATTTTTTGTATTAGTTTGGAATAGTTATCTATTGAAAACTTGACTGGATTTTCGATAGGTTTTCCTTCGAGATCCATAGGCATCAGTAAATCATTTGTTCCAAAGCTCAAAAAAATATGTTCAGGTTTTTTTTCTACTACTTTGTTAACATCTTCCTCTATAGCGATTGCTGTAACTTTACCTTTGTCAGCAATAATATTTTTATCATGGATTAATTCTTGATCAATCATTCCTTCGGTAATGGAATCTCCGAAGAATAAACTATTTTTAAAAATAGATTTATACACACTATCTTCCGATTTTTTTTCATACGCAGCATTTTGAGTAACCTTATCTGATGTTTTTTCAGTCCCGTTATTTACACAGGCTGCGGAGGACAATGCAATGGTCCCCGTAAGTAGACAAACACATACTTTCTTTAACATTTTTATCTTCCTCTCAAGTCATTATTTCGTAAGCGATGGTCTATGGTAATGCTATTTTTGTTTTCAATGCGCACCTTTCGTTTACAAAATTTAGATTAATCCTTATGGATAAAGATAAGATGCAGATAAGATGGAAATAATTTAAAGAATAAACAGTTTAAAAATTAGTTATTGAATAACTTAACAAGAAGAATAATTAGATACTTATATTTCTGAGATTGGATGTAAGATTTGATTGAAGAAAATGTGCTTAATAATCAATGAAGTGGTTTGGTAATGGTGGATTTCAAGAAGGGAATATGAGTTGAGTTAAATAAAAAGGAAGCGAATTGTTGCTAGTTGCAATAGTTCACTTCCTTTTTATATTAGCTTTATATAAACATTACACACATTAAAAGTAGTAATTTAATAATACAAATATGTTTTTGTTTATTTTAATTGATTTTTTAAATATTCCAACCAAATTGGGTAAAATTCAGGCTTAAAATGTATGCCGTCCTTAACATAGAGATCTGGATTATCTTTAAATATCGGCGACAAGTCGATAAAATTCACTTGTTCTTTTTTTGCTAACATTTTAAACCCTTCGTTAAAATCATTAATATTTTTATAACGCTCTTCTTTTTGTGTACGTTCTGGTGTAACTGGTGTAATTGACAGGATATTTATTTTTGTATCAGGTAATTTTTCTTTTATTTTTTGAATCAGTTGAGAATATTGGGTTACTGCAGATTCTTTTGTTTCACTAAGATTACATAAGCCAAGTAGAATAAATATATTTTTCGGTATTTGATCGGCTACTTGCTCTATATTTTTTTGAGCATCTCCAATCGATTTCCCTATACCGCTTACAATATTTTCTTCGTCTAATACATCAAGATCATGAAGTCCATCTGTAATGGAATCCCCTAAAAATACACTTGTTTTAAAAATAGATTTAAATGTCGAAGTATCTATATTAGACGAAGAGAGGGGCTCTTTTTCAAAGGTGATAGAAGAAGAGTCTATTTTTGAGACTGGACTAGTAATGTCTTTCTTACTATCTGGACTATCTGGATTTCCGCAAGCTGATAGGGCAATGATACCTATCAATGGGATTGTAATTATTTTTTTAATCATATACAGATTCCTTTCTTACAGTGCTTTTATATTTTAAGATAAGCATTTATATACTATAGACGTTGATCTTTCTAGAAATTCAGGTGAAAATGATCTGCTTCATTGTATACTCGAAATTCATATCCTTTTTCCTTATAAAACTTAAAAATTTCTAGAAGTGCCTGTAATGTCTTTGATTTTTCATGCATGAGAACAACTTCCCCAACGACCGTCGTCGCCTTTTCAACATTTTCTATAATCTGGTTTGGATTATCTTTTAATTTCCAATCATTAGATTTCTTCATTATTTATCTATCCTTTCTCATTTGATTTTTATTTTCATTGTTTATAAATTCGAACTTTTATTTGGTTGACTCATTATTTTCAGCCAATTCTTATAATAAATAGATTAATAGAGAAAGATAAAGATAAAATGCAAATAATGTAGAAATCAGTTAAAGAATAATCCATTTTCTTCACTTTTTATAACGCATGAAATAATTACGCTATTCCCCAGTTCGGAAACTGTTTATACACTAGAGAAATAGCAAACAAACTATTCAATTGTCGATAAATGATTTTGTATTATATTAAAATTACTAGATTTATTCAGCCAAAATAAAAAATCCTGTTCTTTCTGATTAAGATATAGAAAGAATAGGATTTTTCTATTTTGTTAAAGAGTAAAATAATTAATAATGCCATCAACAATACCTTTTTTCGACTTCGCTTGAAATTCTTCTGAATTCATTCTTTCTTCATCACTCTCGTTAGATGTAAACCCTAATTCAATTAAGATAGCCGGTGAAGAATTTTCTCTTAAAACAAGGAAATCACTTGCATGAACGCCTCTATCGCGAGTATCTATATTTTGATCAAAAATACCCTGTTGTACTATTTTAGCTAGCTGTTTATCTCTTCTTTTATTAGCTCCATAATGAGTTGTTATTCCTTTTACATTTGTATCATCAAAAGCATCATGATGAATACTGATATAAAGGTCAGCAGAATGGTCTTTTGCTACTTTGACACGTGCTTGTAATTCCTCTTTTTGCTTCGTCTCTGGTAGTAAGCTAGTATCATCTTCACGTGTCAAAATAACTTTTGCATCAGTTCTTTCTTCTAACTCTTTTTTTATATTTTGGGCCACTTTTAAATTAAGTTCTTTTTCAATTGTTCCATGCTTCTTTCCTTCTGTCCCTCTATCTTCTCCACCATGCCCTGGGTCAATTACAATTGTTTTTCCTCTCAATCGTAAATCTTCTTCTGCTACATTTTTATTTCCTGTAGCATTTATTAAACTAAAGCCTGTACCCAGTACTATTAATATAAGCAATGTCGCTATTTTTTTCATTTCATCAATCTCCTTATCTGCTTTTAATTCTGTTTCTAATGAAAATATTAAAGAAGACTGATGAAGATAAGATGCAGATAAGGTCAATTTTGTTTGAAAATAATAAAAACGTGTAGAACTGAAATTCTATTCGCTTTTATTTAAATAGAAGAAAAATAATACACCATCTTCAGTATTTGATACTCCATATTGTACATCATGCAATTCTAAAATATTCTTTGAAATAGCAAGACCTAACCCTGTTCCACCTTTGGAGCGTTGACGAGATGTATTTCCTCGATAAAAACGATTCCATATTTTCTCTAAATGTTCTGGCTCTATATGTGCTCCTTTATTTTCTATACATACTTTCGCACGTTCATTTTCTTCTATAACTGAGACAATAATATTTTCATTTTCTGGCGTGTACCGAATCGCGTTGGTAATAAAGTTAGTAATAACTTGCTCAATTCGAAATTGATTTGCAACTACTTTAATTTTAGAAAGTTGTTTATGGACATGTAGTTGCTTCTTTGTCATGTCTGAAGCTAATTGCTCACATATATACTCAATAATTTCATCAATATAGAAAACATCCATCTCCATCTTGTAGGTACCAGACTCGAATTTTGCTAACTCCAGCATATCAATAATGAGCATATCCATTTTATCCACTTCTTTTGACATTGCTTTAAAGTAGTACTCTTTTTTATTACTAGCAACACCGTCTTCCAAAATTGAAATACAGCTCTTCATAATACTTAAAGGCGTCTTTAACTCATGTGATACACCAGAGATAAATTCTTTACGTGTATTTTCTAATTGTTTTTCTTTCTCGATGTCTTGCTGCAGTTGGTTAATATGCGAATGCAAAGTCATAGAAAGTGTGTTAATACTGTTTGATAAATCACCTATTTCATCTTTTGTAGTAATTGGTATCTTCTCTGAAAAATCCAAATCCGCAATTCTTTTTGTAGTATCATTTATTTGTAACAATGGTTTAGCGATTTTTTTTGAGTAATAGAACGATACTAAAACAATAAGAAGCAATACTAATATAATTAAGTAAATATAATAATCTTTTATCATTTGTACAGCTTCATCCACTGGTTGTAATGATGTCATAGCAAAAATATAATTTATTTTACCATTTACATCTTTTATTGGTTTAATTAACATTTTATATTTAATATCATTTTGCTCATAATCCATTATTTCCAAAGAAGCTAAATTTTTATCTTTTTCATTTAACATTAGCTCTACCTGAAATTGTTTTATCCTGTCTATTAATACACGATTTGCATAAATAAAGTTTGGCCCTATAGCACCCTCTGGTAATTTTACTTTCTTAATGTTTCCTGATAAGTATAACTTTGAGTATTCTTTTGGTAAAGGTTCCGTTATGTCTTTTTTTCCATATAATCTTTCTGAAAGTTGTTTATTCTCCAATGTAAAATTCTCATTTTCTACTGTTAAAATCGCAGGTATTACCGTATCACCTTGTTGTAATCCATCAATAATAATACGATTTCCCTGTTCTAAACGAAACTGTATCCTTTGCACATCCTCTAAATCGATAAAACTATACAATGGAATATGAATTACACGATTAGAAAAAACCTTATTTTCATTAGGATTTAATTGAATTTCTAAAGAAAAATCATTTGTATGCTTGATATTACCTACACTATCTAAGGTTGTAATCCATGTCGTATTCTCTTGGTAGAATTTTTGTTCCAATTTTTGAATTGTTTTCGCGTTATCTTTAGCTTTTACATATGCTTTTTCAAAAGATTGAATATTTATTTTAATATCATTGATTTTTCGATTTGCATAGTATTGCTTAAAAAATAGGGTTTGTCCGATAAAAATAGTTGCTAAAATAAGTGTGCATAATGCCGTTGTTAATATAAATAATTTTAATACAATTCCTTTTTTCATATCTGATCCTCAAATTTATAACCAGCTCGGACAACTGTTACAATACAAGTTGCTCTATTTCCTAATTTATGACGCAAATTACGGATATGACTATTGACTGTACGATCATCACCAGCAAATTCATAACCCCATATTTTAATGATTAATTGTTCTCTAGAAATAATTATCCCTTGATTTTGCATTAAATATGTTAGTATTTCAAATTCTGTGTGCGTCAAACTTATATCTTCTTCATCGACAGTTACTGTACGGGAGGGATAATGTACATGGATGCTACTGCTAGTTAATGTTTCCTCAATTGATATATTAACTTTCGAAGAATGTCGACTTTCAATTAATCGTTTGGCTCTCGCTAATAAAATAGCGGGACTGTATGGTTTTGCAACATAATCATCTGCTCCTAGTTCAAATCCAAGTAAGGTATCATCCTCATCAACCCGAGCCGTTAGCATAATAATAGGCACATTAGATGTTTTACGAATTCGTCGACAGACCGTCCAACCATCTAATTCTGGTAACATAATGTCTAGAATAATTAAATGTACCTCATGTTCTTCAAATGTAGACAATGCTTCTTTCCCATCAACCGCCTCCAGCACCTTATATCCTTCGTTTAGTAGATAATCTTTCATAATTTCACGTAAAATATCTTCATCTTCCACAATTAAAATTGTTCTTTCCATTTTCATCTTCCCCACGATTTATTTTTACGAAAAAATATTTTTCTTTTATAGTTTAACCAATAAAAAGCTTTCACTATTTCCATTATAAATAAATGTAACATGCTGATGTAAAGATAAAATGCAGAGATATTAAAATGGAAAATCTATTTTGAAATTGTAGTTGTAGTTGATGGACTTGTTCAGATTTTTCACTGGTAAATTGATAAAGATATTTTTAGATTGAAAAGCCATTTTTCATCACCTCCAAATCGACATTATCACAGGAAATAAAGCCATGTCCAATTTACATTTTTACTAACCTCACCCTTTATCTGTTTGCCACTGTTCTCCTGCTTTAGTTCAATAAGAAAGAACGAAATTTTCATAATTCTAGTTGATCTTTTCTATAAACGGTTAAACTTTTTTCAAAACAGTATAAATTTGTTTCAAACCGACAATTATGATTGGATTTTATGTCTAGCAACTGGTGGTATGGATCTAATTAGGATAATCGCACATGAAGTTGGAGCGGGTATATCTACGATTACTATATACCAAGTATTTCGGGTGCTTTATATCTATTTACTTATTAAACCGTTTTTGACGTTTGTATTAAAACTATATCAAAACAAATAACTTCTTAGTTGCTAACTTTTCCACTTTTCCAAATGCCTGTTTTAAAATTTTTTTCTAATTTTATCAAACAATTAATTAATAACTACACTTTATGGTTACCTTATTTGTAAGAAGCAACTTTAGTTAAAATAACAGCTTCTGCAAAAAAGGAGTGAAATTTCATGGAAATCAAGAAAATTATCGGCATATTCGTCGCATCTGCTTGTCTCTCGATAGCTGCATACGGTTCTCTAACCTATGCACCAGAAAAAACGCTCGAAAAAAAAGTGACAACGTCAGCAAAGTCCATTGAATGGTCTTATGAAGAAGATATTGGTCCAAATAACTGGGCAAATCTAGACCCATCATTTTCAATGTGCGGCAAAGGAATGGAGCAATCTCCTATCAATATTGACCTTGAAGATGTAGTGTTGGACAAAAACTTAGGAGATATCAAATTTGACTACCAGCCTACAAAATTTACGATTATGAATAATGGACATACTATACAAGCAAATGATGCTTCCCGAAAAAACTCAATAGTAATTAACGGTGAGAAATACACATTTTTAAGAATGCACTTCCATAATCCGAGTGAGCACCAAATTAATGGACACCATTTTGCTATGGAAGCGCACCTTGTTCATGAAAATAGTAAAGGACAGAAGGCCGTTCTCGGTATCCTCATCAATCCAGGTAAAGAAAACAAGTTATTAACTGAGTTTTGGTCAAAATTACCACCAAAAGTTACAGAAGCAGACATTCCCTTAAACAATGCCATAGACCTTACTAACTTTTTACCTATTGATAAGAAAGTATATCGATACAGTGGTTCCTTAACTACGCCACCTTGTTCAGAAGGTATTATATGGTCTGTTATGGAACAACCCATTGAAATGTCGGAAGCACAAATTGACGCTTTTAGTTCTATAATTTCAAATAACAATAGACCAGTTCAACCTCTAAATAATAGAAAAGTATTTAAAATGCAGGAATAAGATAAACCTATTTATTTTTAATTTTGTTCCTGATTCATGAACGTAAAAAACCACTTACATCTCTCTATATGATGTAAGTGGTTTTACTTTTATACAGGTTGTTTATTTAACAGCTCTGTTATTTGTTCTCTATGACCATCATGAAAAGCTTTAACAATGGCACTACCAACAATGACACCATCTGCCATAGAACCAATCTCTTTCACTTGCTGTGCATTTGAAATACCAAACCCTGCAAGTACAGGTACTTGGCTCACTTTTTTTAAGTTGGTTAAATGTTTTTCAAGCTGTTTCGTAAATCCTTGTCTCACTCCAGTGATACCATTAACAGTGACAGCATAGATAAATCCTTCAGCAACATTGGCAATTTTTTCGATACGCTGTTGCGGACTTGTTAATGAAACGAGTTGAACAAGCGCAACATCTGTATCTTTTAATTCATTTGAAATTATTGTAGATTCTTCTAACGGTAAATCTGGAATGATTAGACCACTAATACCGCTTTGCTCACATGATTTGATGAAATCTTGAATGCCATATGCAATTATTGGGTTTAAGTAAGTCATGACCACTAGTGGTATGTGAACTTCTTCTTTAAATTTTGCAATTGTTTGTAAAATATTACGTAGGTTAGCGCCGGCATCTAGTGCACGAAGACCGGCATCTTGAATGACAGGTCCATCAGCTACAGGATCTGTAAACGGAATCCCAAGCTCAATCGCAGTAACACCACTGTCTTGCAAAAATAAAATTTGTTCGCGAAGGGAATCTAGACCCCCATCTCCTGCCATAATGTATGCAACAAAGGCTTTTTCACCTTGTGCTATTTTTGATTCCAACACTTTTTGTAATGTTTTAATTACCATTATTATTCCCTCCCAATGCATCTCGAACAGTCTGTACGTCTTTATCTCCTCGACCTGATAAACAGATGACTAAAATCTCATCTCTGCTCATTTCTTTTGCAAGGTTAGCTGCATAGTAAATTGCATGTGAACTTTCAAGAGCTGGAATAATTCCTTCTGTCCGGGATAGTAATTGCAAACCTTCTAGTGCTTCTTGATCTGTCACTGCTTCGTACTTTACCCTACCTATATCATGTAAATGACAATGCTCAGGTCCTACTGCTGGATAATCTAAACCTGCAGAAATAGAATGCGCTTCTTGGATAAAGCCATTATTATCTTGTAAGACATACATATATGCTCCGTGTAATACACCCTCTTTTTGATCTGTAATTGCTGCTGCATGTAAGCCTGTTTCAAGACCACTTCCTGCCGCCTCTACTCCGTAAAGTTTTACTTCTTCATCTTCGACAAATGGATGGAACATACCGATCGCGTTACTACCGCCACCTATACAAGCGACGATAGCATCTGGTAATCGCCCTTCTTTTCCAACAATTTGTTTACGCGTTTCAAGACCAATAATACGTTGGAAATCACGAACAATTTGTGGGAATGGATGAGGTCCAAGAGCTGAACCTAAGATGTAATGGGTATCTTCTACATTTGCGACCCAGTAACGAAGAGCTTCATTCACTGCATCTTTTAACGTACCAGCCCCTTGCTCTACAGAAACTACTTTTGCACCAAGTAGTTCCATACGGAAAACATTTAACTCTTGTCGTCTGACATCTTCTTTCCCCATAAAAATGATACAGTCTAAGTCAAATAGGGCACATACAGTTGCAGTTGCAACACCGTGTTGACCGGCACCTGTTTCAGCAACAATTTTCTTTTTCCCCATACGCATAGCAAGTAGCGCTTGACCTAATGCGTTATTAATTTTATGAGCACCTGTATGGTTAAGGTCTTCACGTTTTAAATAGATTTTCGCACCGCCAAGTTTCTTAGTTAAACGTTCAGCATAGTAGAGTGGATTTTCACGTCCTACATAGTCTTTTAAGTAGTAATTTAATTCTTCATAAAAAGTTAAATCTTGTTGTGCTTCCTTATAGGCATCCTCTAATTCTATTAATGCAGCCATTAATGTTTCGGGAACATATTGACCACCGAATTTACCATAACGACCTGCTTGCTTCTGATTGCTTAATTTTTCCATTAAGATCTCTCCTCATCTTTTACAGCTTGTATAAATGCTTTGATTAACTCATTACTTTTACGTCCATCTTTTTCTACACCACTTGAGACATCTACCATATATGGCTTAACACGATTTATGGCTTCTCCAACATTTGTAGGATTAAGACCCCCTGCTAATATCAGTCTATTTTCTGAAATGCCATGTCCTTGTAGTAGCTGCCAATTAAATGGTACACCGCTCCCCCCCTGAAAATCAGTTCCTGGAGCATCGAATAATACATAGTCGCTTGTATAAGTAGAGCCGTTTTCTACATCTTCAATAGACTTAACTGCTAATGCTTTTATAGAAGGAAACTGACATGTTGTGATATATTCCGGTGTTTCATGTCCGTGAAACTGTACATAATCTAGTGGCACTGTGTGGACAGTTTCTTCTAACTCCTCATACGTCGGATTTACAAAAACGCCGATTTTCAGCACACCTTCTGGAACGAGATGAGCGAGCTCCTTTGCTTGGTCGATTGAAATTTGACGTTTACTAGGTGCAAACACAAAGCCAATGGCATCAGCCCCTGCTGCAACAGCTGCTCTAATATGTTCTGGCTCTTGTAAACCACAAATTTTAACCTTAGTCATCGCGGTTTCACACCTTTCTTCACTTTGAAATCAGCAATTGTTTGTGCTACTTCCCCGCTACGCATCAATGTTTCACCGACTAAAATGGCACTGGCACCAAGCTTTGTCACAACTTCTGCATCCTCAGCTGTTTGCATGCCACTTTCACTTATTAAGACGCGTTCTTCATAAAACGGGAAGTTAGCTGAGATTTCAGCAGTGCGTGCTAAATCCACTTCGAATGTTTTTAAATCGCGATTATTAACACCGATTAATTTGGCATCTAGCTTTAGTGCCTGTTGAAGCTCATCGACATTATGTACTTCAACAAGTATCTCTAGCTTTGACTCTATTGCATATTTGTACAGCACTTGTAATCTCTCTTCTGGTAAAGCAGCAACGATTAATAAAATGACAGATGCGCCTGATGCTTTTGCTTGATCAATTTGCACTTCATGAATGATAAAGTCTTTACATAAAAGTGGAATTTGAACGGCTTCTGCCACTGCTTTCAAATCGGCAAACGTACCTTTAAAAAATGGTGTGTCAGTTAAGACAGATACACAAGCTGCACCAACTTGCTCATATATTCTTGCTTGCTCTACTGGATTGGCGCCTTCATTTATTAACCCTTTTGAAGGAGAAGCACGTTTCATCTCAGCAATTACTTGTAATCGTTTATTTTGATAAAGAGCATCAAACAGAGAAGGTCTATTTGTTAGTACTTTAATTTTTTTAGGAGGGTTTTGTAATAATATTTGTACCTCATTCTCTTTCTCTTTTATTATCCGATCTAAAATCGTCATTTTATAACCTCCTGTTTTTTTCGAGCTTCACTAAAGGCAACAACAGCATTTAACTTCTCGAGAGCTTTCCCTGATAAAATGGTGTCTATGGCAAGATCTACTCCATCTTTAATCCGATTCACTAATCCATATGCGAACAGGCCGATAGCTGCATTGAATACAACGGTATCAAAATAAGCATCTCTTTTGCCACCTAGTAAGATGCGCATAATAACCGCATTTTCATCCGCATTACCCCCACGAATGGATTCAAGAGGTGCTGATTTTAAACCTATATCTTCAGGTGTTAATGAAAATGGGATTAAATCTTCATGATCTACTAATACAAATTCATTTTGGCCAGCAAGTGATGCTTCGTCCATCCCCCCAGCCCCAGATACAACAATTCCGCGTTTTCGACCAAGCATCTTCATAACAGCTGCATATTCCATTGTGAATTCAGGTCGATTAATTCCTGTAAACTGTGTATCTAGCGTAATTGGATTTGTTAATGGACCGACTAAGTTAAAGATTGTTGGTTTCCCAATTTGTCGTCTCACTTGACCGATACGTTTTAGTTTCGGATGAACATTTGGCGCATATATGAAAGTTATTCCATGTGTGTTTAATAGCTCAACCGTCTCATCCATTGTTAAATCCGTATGAATACCTAGTGCTTCAAGGACATCTGAACTTCCTGCAGTACTGGAGATTTTACGATTACCATGTTTTGCAATTTTCGCCCCTGCACCAGCCATTACAAATGCTGCAGCTGTACTTATGTTGAAACTATTTACACCATCTCCACCTGTTCCACAATTATCCATGTATCGTGCAGTCGGAGCAGGTACCTCTAATGCAAAAGATTTCATAACGGTCGTAAGTGCAGCTACTTCATGAGCAGTCTCGCCTTTATTGGCTAATGCGATCAAAAATGTCTCAATTTCATGTAATGGTGTTTCTTCATGAAATATCAGCTTTGATGCTTCACGCATTTCATCAAATAATAGATGCTGATTATTTTTTAGCATTGATATATATTGTTTCATCGTACACACTCCTCATTTAAGCTCATTCTCATTGGAAAGATATAAAAAAAATTTTGTCTTTACTTCTGTTTCTTCAAATTACTTCTAAGGAATCAAACCTTTACAATTTCTGCACCAGCTTGAATATAAGCTATACTGTTTTTCATAAGCATAGACCGAATCGTAATAGCAAAATCAAGATTTCCGTTAAACCCGATATAGCCAATTGCCCCACCATATGTACTTCTATGGGTTGTTTCAATTTCATCAATAATAGCCATTGCCATGTATTTTGGTTTACCCGTTACTGTACCTGTTGGAAAAATCTTTGCAAGTGCATCTAATGGATGAAGTACTGGTGATAATTCCCCTTCGATATTCGACATAAGATGTATGACGTGTTCGAACCGAACAACTTCCATATAGTTTTTCACATGTACTGTAGCTGGTGTGCATACGAGGTTTAATTCTTGCTTAGCTTGATGAAGCAGCGTATTGTGCTCTGTTACTTCTTTTGGATCATTTAGTAACTTTTTCGCTTGTTCTTCATCTTCATCAATTGTTTGCCCACGACGAATAGTTCCAGCAATTGAATTTACTTTAACAACTTGATTCTTTACGCTTACTACACTTTCTGGTGAAGCGCCGATTACAATATATTGATCAAACTCCATATAGTACATATAAGGAGAGGGGTTTTGTTTACGCAATTTTCGGTAAATTGAAAATGGATTTCCTGTAAAATTGGCTGTTAGTCTACGTGAAAGAACTACTTGCTCTGCCTCACCATTTTGAATATGTTGCAACGCCTGTTGGACCTGGCTCTCAAATTTTTCTCTTGTCACATTGCTTTTGAATTTACTTAAAATAAAGTTTTCATCGACTGTTTCATTGTCTGTCATAATTTCCGTTGCAATTGTTTCTAAATCTGGTTTCTCTTGTTCCGCGTTTACAGCTGTATGCAAAATGGTAACGACATCTTCCATGTGATCGAAAATGATTATTGTTTCATAGATTTGAAAGTTTATATCTGGTAGATTCAATTCATCTTCTAAAATAAAATTAGCCTTTTCTGCACCATATCTGATATATCCAACAGCTCCCCCAGTAAAAGGAAAGGCAGATTGCTCTGTAATTCTTGGCATTAATCGTTTTAATTGTCTTAATAAATCGCCCGTATACTCGTAACGTTTACCTGTTGTAAATTGCTGTTCAACTAGTTGTTCCCCTCTGCCACTATAGGATTTTAATGGATTCGATCCAATAAACGAATAGCGTCCTAACTCTTCAATATTTACCGAGCTTTCCAGCAAAAATTTGCGCTTTCCCTTCAATCGATTGAATATTAATATTGGTGTTAATGTATCGCCCGCTAATTTCTTCACTGTCGTTCTATAGCTCAATTTCTCTCTGCTCATAACTATTTCTCCCTTCTACTACTCAATATGAAAATTTTGCATAAAAAAAGTCCTCTCAAAAGGAAAATTCCTTTCAAGAGGACGATATTCACCGCGTTGCCACCTCAAGTTGAAGCATTATAAAATGCTTCCACTTAGCGTATCAAAAAGATACTACCCGTAACGTAGGTTAGACGTCTATTAATAGTTAGAAGCATAGACACTTCTGTTCTTAATAGCTCTCATAAGCCCATTCATATAGGGAATAGATCAGTTTTCACCATCCACTGACTCTCTACACTAAAACACCTATACTACTACTCTTACTCTTCAATTTCTCTACTATGCTCTACTCAACTGTTCTCTAGGTGGTCTCGCTCCCGAAACCTGCTACCTATCCCGAACAAAATTGTTATTATACATATTAAACTTTGATTTCTAAGTTGTCAAATGTTATTTCACACAATAAATCCAATATTTATTGTGTGATTCTTATTAAACTATGAAATTCTTTTTTGTTGACACGCCGTTCCACAATTGAACGGAGAAAGAACTACATAGCTATCAATTCGCTTGATATCGGGGGCTGAAGTCTGTTCAAATGTAGATCTATCTCACAGCAGCTTTCCTAAATATGAAAAAATTACCCTTCATCTAACCAAAAGGGGACAGATGAAGGGCGATTTTCGTTGTTTCCTATCGTATTTTTCAAATTTATTCATAAAATTCAATTGAAGATCCATACATTCACTAGGTTTATCCACAGGCTGAAAGAAATAATATTACAAGTTATTTTTTCAATGATATTAATACACACACATGAATTAACAAGAATGTTCATAATTTTTCTAAACATAATACAACTACCTATTGCATTATAGGTTTTCTAGCTTTCGGAAGGAAGTCTATATCCATAGCATAATTTAATAATAGATCTATATATTCTTGAGTAGGTTCTAAACAATGTATATTTACATTATTTAAATACCTTTGCGTATATTCACAAGATGGAATAGACACTGACTTCTCTTCTACTGATTCAAGCAAAGGCATTATCAATTCTAGTGCTTTCTGGTCTTGTATAGTCAAATTCGCATTAAAGAATTTATCCATATACTCTTGTTCATTCATTAGCAATATATCATAGCCAACACATTTTAGATTATTAATAAATTGCTCCCAATCGAGTTGAACTGGATTACAAATATGCATGGTTTGACCTATGGTGTTTCCTATATAAGATAGTTCAGTTATAGCTAAGCTACAATAATCCACAGGGGTTAAGTCTATATACGTTTCAATTTTTGGGGCTGCTTTTGACAAGCATATCCCTTTCAATAACCGATAAAAAGCATTTTCATTTATATTATATTGAAATTTCCCTGTACGAGAGTGTCCTACTAGATTTCCAACTCGATAAATAGTAGCACGCACTCCTTTTTTTATTGCGTCCCGAACCAGTTTTTCCGCCTGAAACTTACTTTCAAGATACACATTATCTAAAACTTGTCCTCTCTCAAAGTCTGATTCAAAAAATAGAAATTTATTTGGATCACTTTCAGCGTGACCAGCCACACTTAAAGTAGATACATAGTGAAAACGTGCGTCTGCACTTTTGGCTAAGTGTAATAAATATTTTGTGGACTGAACATTTACTTTTTGAAAATGTTCACGTTCTCCATAGTGTCTAACATCTCCACCACAATGAATAATAGAATCTACTGTATCCTTTAGGTACTTACTGCTTTGTGGATTGAGACCAAGGTCTGTTAAAGATAAATCTCCTTCTAAAAATTCAACTCTCCCTTTCATCTTTTGAAGAATCTCAATACCAAAGTAAAATACCATTTTCTCTTTTAAATTTGCATCAAGCACTTGATCCTTATCTTTTCGTAGCAAACAGTAAATAACCGTTGAGGGCAAATTTAATAACCTTTCTAAAATATGAGCTCCTAAATATCCAGTTGCCCCTGTAAGAAGTACGATTTTTGGATGATCTACTACATCTATCTGAAATTCTTCTAATTTAGTCTTATTATATACATTGGTATCTCTTATTTCTGTCTCAATACATGGAGTATTATATTCTTTTTCATCCTTTATTGGTAAGTTATTCATACCTTCAATATGATGGGCTAATTTTTCTAGTGTTCTATACTTAAAGAAATCTTGAATTTTCAAGTTGGGATAAAGTGGTTTTAGTTTTACTAAGACCGGCATAATTTTTAAAGAATGCCCACCCAAATCAAAGAAATCATCCTGAAGGCTTATAGATTTGATGTTTAATACTTCAGACCATACTTGTGCAATATTTTTTTGCACTGTGGTTTGAGGATGGATTATAGAACCATTTTTATTTTCGCTTTCAAAATCCATTTCTGGTAGTTCCTTGAAATCAATTTTCCCATTTGCAGTGATTGGTATTTCTAACAAATGAAAATACTTTTTAGGCAACATATATTCAGGTAAAAAATCCGATAAATATAAAGTTAATTGATTGCTTTCTATCTCTTTACCGTCCACTGTTTTATAATACGCTTGCAATAACATTCCGTCTTTTGTTGGTGTTACAACGGCTTGTTTTATCCCCTGAAATTGTAACATTGCATCTTCTATTTCTCCTAATTCAATTCGATGCCCCCTTATTTTAACCTGTTTATCTCGTCTCCCCATAAATTCTACATTTCCATTTGGTAACCATTTCGCTAAATCTCCTGTTCGATATAGTTTCCTGTTAGTATCCAATGAAAATGGATTTGATATAAACGCATGTTTTGTTTTTTCTTCCTGCTTCCAATACCCTTTCGCTAGTCCAATACTATCAATATATAATTCACCTAGAACACCGATTGGACAAGGTTGCATATGCGAATTTAAGATATAAATTTTTGTATTAGAAATAGGTACTCCAATCGGAACATTCTTAGAGTAGTCACTTATACTTTTTGGTACCTTATAATACATCGCAGAAACAGTAGATTCTGTAGGACCGTAT
This sequence comes from Viridibacillus sp. NPDC096237, assembly GCF_050278625.1. Taxonomy (NCBI): domain Bacteria; kingdom Bacillati; phylum Bacillota; class Bacilli; order Caryophanales; family Caryophanaceae; genus Viridibacillus; species Viridibacillus sp. NPDC096237. The sequence continues at coordinate 18,997 of NZ_JBNNTI010000024.1, forward strand.
TCATTTACAATTTGTACCTGATCTTGAAAAGTATTCTGCCAGCCTCTAATAGCACTTGCTGATGCAGCCTCCCCTCCCATAATCATAAGCCTTAAAGACTGTATCTTTTTACGATCTAACTTAGTTAGTGATATAGACAATTCATTAAAAAACACCGTTGGTACATCAGATATAGTGGCTTTAATCTCTTGAACAACCTCAGTGTACGCAACAGTTGAATAACGCTGTTCATCACTTAATAGGTACAATTGTGCTCCATTTAGTAAAGTAGAGAAAATCTCTGATACTGAAGAGTCAAAACTATGTGAATAGAATTGAGTCACTTTATCTAGTTCAGATATATGAAACGCTTCTTTTCTCCATTCAACTAAATTTAAAACCCCTTTATGGGTTAACAATGTACCTTTTGGCTTTCCTGTTGATCCTGAAGTATAAATGACATAAGCTATATCATCTGGTTCATTTATAACTTCAATATCATGCTCTGCAGTAGCGCTATATATATCTTCAACTATAGATACCTTTCGATCACCTAAATTCAAATGGTTTCTAAATGCCTGTTTTGTAATAATCCTACAAGCTTCACTATCACTTACTATATATTCAATTCGGTCTTTAGGATATTTTACATCTATTGGTATATAAGCCCCACCAGCTTTTAATATTCCGATCATCGCAATAATACTATCAACACTTCTATCTAAACATATTGCGACTTTATCTCCTCTTTTAACCCCTTGCTCTAACAGATGCTTAGCTACTTGATTGGAGCGCACATTTAACTGTTTATATGTCATGGATTCCCTATTAGTTGCTATTGCAATTTGATTTGGATGTAGATTTACTTGCTTATAAAACTGCTCCTGTATGTTTTTAAGATGTGGATATGATTTTTCTGTAAGATTTACCTTAGTAAATAAAGCTTCTTCATTTTCTGATAAAAACGTCAAATTTTCATATGGCACCTCACGTTGTTTAATAAATGCTTGAAGGATGTTTGAAAAATTTTGAGTAAATCTTATAATTGTTTCTTTCTTAAAAAGATCAGTATCATACTCAAATGATACGTCTATGTAATCTATACAGTCTTCGACAGACACAGAAAGATCAAATTTACTAATCGCCTGGTTCATAGGTAATAATTCAAGGCTATATTGATCATTACTTTGCAATATTTCCTTCTGATAACTAAACATTGTAGAGAAAACTGGATTATTGCTAAAATCTCTATCTGGATTTATTGCCTCAATTACTTTATCAAATGGATAAGATTGATTTTGAAAAGCGTTTAAACATTTTTCTTTAACCACTTGTAATAAATGCTGTAAATTTTTTATATCATGAAATTGAGTTCTTATTGCTAAAGTATTCACAAAAAATCCTTGTATTTGTTCAAACACCTCATGATTTCTTCCTGCAACCGGTGTACCTACTATAATATCTTTTTGATCAGTTAAGTAATGTAACAGCTGTATATAAGTAGCTAAAAATAACATATACATTGAAACATTCTCTTGTTCACATACTCTTTTTAAAGATTCCTTTATTTCATCATTTAATTTTATCCGGAAAACATCTCCATTGTTTGCTTTTTCATTGGGACGATTGAAATCCAACGAAAGATTTAATATAGGGAGAGGTGTCTTCATTTCAGAAATCCAATAGGATTTCTCTTTATCCCAATGCCCTGTATTTAACTGATTCTGTTCCCACTCAACATAGTCAATATAACGATTTGGAATTACAGATAATTTTGGAGTTTCTCTCTTACAGAAAGCTTGATACACTTTCATTAATTCATCTAATAAATACTTTACACTCCATTCATCTGTAATAATATGATGTAAATTTATATATAAATATGAACTCTCCGGATCAATATTAAACACTTGAATACGAAATAATGGCCCTTTTTCCAAATCAAATGGCGTATTATCAATGTCCTTTATTTTTCTATTTATATATACTTTTTGTTCTTCTTGAGTAATGTGCTGGATATTTTCATAATGAAAATCAGTAGACATTGATTTTAATATTCTTTGCTTTGGTTCCCCATTCTTTTCAATGAAAACAGTTCGTAGCATCTCATGTCTTTGGACTAGATAAACTAAGGTATCTTGCAAAATATTTTTCTGTAAGCTTGGCTTTATACATATGTGTAGTGGTGTATCGTACACTCTATTTATAGAATTTAATTTATTCAAAAACCATAGTCGTTTCTGAGCATTCGAAAGATTATAACATTGTTTAGCTTTTGTATTTAAGACTTTTACATCATAACCACTATTTCCATCTTTTTTCTTCTTTAACTTATCAATGTAAGCGGAAAATCCAGAAATTGTTCTATACTTAAAGATATCTTTAATTTCTAATTTCAATTGAAGTGTTTTTTGGATTTGATTTAGCACTTGTACAGCAATTAATGAATGCCCACCCAGTCCAAAAAAGTCATCCTCTATACTAATTGTATGTTTTTCTAGGTTTAAAATATTTGACCAAATTTCCACTAATTTTTTCTCAGTAATACTTGTAGGAGGTACATATTGATTAGCTTTTTTTTCGAATAAGTATGGGATTTGTAGCTCTAATTGCTTTCTATCAATTTTCCCACTTGGTGATAATGGAAATTTTTCGAGCTGAAATAAATAATTTGGCACCATAAAATCAGGTAATTGTTTATTCAGGAATGCTTTTAATTCTTTCTCTTTTATAACTGTATTGCCCTCTGTTAAATAAAAAGTAACAATTTCATCGTTTTTATTTTTGTAAATAAGGGCTACAGCATCTTTTATTTCTGAATGTTTTAATAACACTTCTTCGATTTCATCGAGTTCAATTCGATATCCTCGTAATTTCACTTGCTTGTCTTTTCTTCCCCAAAACTCTAGATTTCCATTGGGCAACAGGCGTACCAAATCACCAGTACGATACATCCTTTTGTAAGAATTTACAAATAAGTCTATAGAAATAAACGCTGTCGTCGTTTTTTTATCTTGGTTTATATACTCTCTTGCAACGCCCTCTCCTCCAATGTATAATTCCCCAATCACATTTGGTGGACATAAAGTATTAGAGGGGCTAACAACATACACTTCACTATTATCAATTGGTTTCCCAATAGGAATAATAGACTGTTCTTCTACTATCTCCTGTTTAACTTCATGAAGTGTCGTACATACAGTTGCTTCTGTAGGTCCATAGGCATTAATTATTGGGATATCTAATCCCGTTTTTCTTTGCCACTTACGAACTACTTCAGCAGGCAGTGTTTCTCCTCCTACAAAAATATGTTTTAAAGAACTCAATTCAACTAACATTTCTTTCGGCATATTAGCTAACAGTTTAAAAAACACCGTCGGTAAAAGACAATACTTTATATCATTAATTTTAATTTCATTTATAAACTCTTCAGCAGAACGCTTTTGTGTTTCAGAAATGATATGTGTTTTCCCTCCAAACAATAGAATCGGAAATATTTCCATTATAGATGCATCAAAAATAATAGATGCAAATTGTAAAAACACATCATTTTTTGTGAATGAAAATCTATTTTTTAATGAATATGATAAATTAATTACCCCTTTATGTGGTATTACTACTCCTTTTGGTAAACCTGTTGAACCAGAAGTATAAATAATATAAGCAGCATCTTCTATAGTGTGTTGGTGCTTAATAAGTTCCGACGAACCGGAATAACTAAATTCATCAAGACAGAGAGTATGAATTTTAAAATTCGCTATTAAATCTCTATATTGAATTCTTGTAATAATAAAACGACACTCACTATCCTGTAACATGTAATGTATTCTAGAGTCAGGAAAATTCGGATCGATTGGAACATACACTCCACCTGATTTTAATACACCAATGATAGATACAATTGTGTCTATCTCTCTTTCCATAATAATACCAACGCGCTGTCCTTTTTCAATATTATTTTGATGCAAATAATTGGCAATTTGATTAGAGCGCTGTTGTAGCTCATTATAAGTAATTTGTTTATCTCCCATTGATATTGCTATTTGATTTGGTGACTCAAGAGCTTGGATATCAATTAATTGGTCTAGTGTTTTAGAATTAGGATATTTCTGGGCGTTTGAATTCATGTTACTATACAAATTATGATCCGTTTCTAAAAGTAAATCCAATGAATGGATAGGCTCATTCACATGTAGCATAAGTTTTTGTAGTAAATGTTCAAATCTTTCAATTAAATTATATATAGTTTCAGATTTATATAAATCTGAATTATAGTCAACTTCAATTTTATATTCATTATTTTCTGCATATCTAATAATTCTCCACACCATATCGAAGACATTCACTCTTTTACTGTCTGTTAATACCTTTACTTCGACATTAGGTAAGCTCATTTCTGGTAATTTCACCATATTAAATACTGTTGAATATAAAAAGTTTTGATTTATATCTCGATTTGAATTTAAACTTTCTACTAAATGAGAGACAGGATAATTTTGATACATAATAGCTTCATTAATACGTTCATTCACCTTGCTAAGTAATCCCTGAAAGGTATCCCCTTCTGAAATTGATACAATTATTGGTAATGTATTTACAAAATAACCAAAAATATCTCCTTCTTTAGATCTTGGTCTCGTATTAATTGGTACACCAACAATCATTTCTTTTGTATTTGTCATTTGATGAAGTAAACTAAAATAGGCACTTAGCATGACTCGATATATACTTACTTTATTTTTTTCAGCAAAAGATTTTATTTGAAGATATATGTTTGGCTCTATGCTTTTACTTATACAATCTCCAGAATATTTTCTTTCATTATTTCTATTAAAATCAGAAGGGAATTCCGTATACGGTAATTCATGTTGCAAGGATTGTTTCCAATACAAGTCTCCATCTTTATATAGGGTACTATGGATGTATTTATTTTCATATTCGATAAGATTTTCATAGGATGTTTCTTGGTCGATGCTTATTTTTTTAGAGACTAGTTCTGAGTAGTTTTCAGAGAGCTGCCGAATCATTATCCCCAAGCTCCATCCATCATAAATAATATGATGAATAACCATATGTAAAATATATTCATTTTGATTTAATTTAGCGATCTGGAATCTAAATAAAGGTCCCTTTTCCAAATTAAACTTTTTATATAAATTCGCTTCCAGATATTCTTTTAAAACTGTTTCTTTCTCCTCTTCCTTAAAATCCACTAAATTATGGATAGGTATATCAAACTCTATATTCTTTTGAATGAGTTGTTTTATTTTTGAATCCTTTTTTATAAATACGGCACGTAACGCTGGATGAGATTGAATTACTTTACTAAGTGATTCTTTTAAAATTTCTATTTTAAGATCTCCTTTTAACTTCATTACAATAGGTTCATTGTAGATGCCTTCCCTTAAATCCATTTGATGAGCTAACCATAATGATCTTTGACCCTCAGTTAAATCAAGTTCATCGACTATTTCATAATGTGCTTTTATCTCTTTCATATAAATTCCCCCTTTTCGTTTTCCACATACAAACATAATTAGATAATATTTACACAATAACTATATATGCAAACCGAATGCTTTGTAAATATATAAATTCCCCTTCTAAATTCTGTATTTTTCATTTATTGCATAATTATTAATATTATGGATAACTCCTTTATTTACAATGTGATTTTTGATTTATTTCATTCATTGTAAGCATAAAAAACCGATTTTCTGATAATTTTAATTATTTTTCCGAAATATTAAATCTGCTTAATAGGGCTTCATTAGAAAAATTGTTTAGCGTATAATTTCATGAATATTTTTCACCTAATGCAATAAATTTCCTAACAATTTTGTATGGAACCTATATATTCCCCCTAGAAATTCCTCGCCTTTTTACTCGTTAGCGCTTAAGACAAAACTTGTCGTGCCACTCCGATAGTGAAACAAGAAAATCAACAATATCCTTTAACAGAGCTTAAAATATTTGGCTAACTTATTGGTTTCATTTCTATATCTCACTTATTGTTTAGCTTTTTATTTCTCTTAGTGGCTGGTTTTTGACCTTATATATAGACTAGCGAGGTTTATATTTTATCGATTAATTGTTGCATGTGATTCTCAAGTTAAAGAATCTTATATTATTTATATAGAAATTAAAAAGACCAAGAGAGATTTTTTCCTCTTGGTCTTAGAGACGTTCTTATATTTTTGCAAATTTAATGTAATAGCGTTTTTAATACTTTCTTTTTCCAGAAAAAATGTTGATACATAGATTGAGCTATGAAATTGACGATGAAGGCCACAGGGTAGGCTATCCATATACCATTAATTCCAAGTGTTGTGAAATGTGAAAGGAAATAAGCTACAGGTACCTCAACAATCCATATACTAAAAATTGCAAAAATAGTTGGCCATAATACAGTACCCGTTGCTCTCATTGTGGCTGAGATAGCCTGAGTGTGCCCCAAAATAACATAACTCCAAAATGGGGTAGCATCATGGTTTTACCCTTAGTTGAATTAATATAGAATCTTAACTTTATCTATTTTTTCATCATGGCGTTCCACCAACATTTCGCGCGAAACGTTTTCCGTTTTGCTGGTATGACCCAATTCTAGTGTTCGTACTAACATAAGTGCAGCCTGTTGATGTGTGAGTGTGCCATACGGGTTAAACTTAGTAGCTGAAACACCTCGGATAATTCCTGCATCGTATAGGGCTTGTACATCATAATACCGGCTGCGAACGTATTTACACCGAGAAAATGAGTGGGGCAAAAGATGATCGCCCAGAACTGGTATGCTAGCTGTTCTTGCAGAGTTTGAGCGTGATATTATTCGTGGAAAGCCTCTTTGTAAAGATAATGCGTAAATACAAACAAAACCAGCAAAACACCTTTTCTGTGTCGTACTGGTTTTGTTGAAGTCCATCTTGAATTGTAGCTAGTTCAACGTGATTGCAAATTCTGAGTTCGGCGCTCCGGCAAATACAACCGTTCCGTTCTTCGGCAGTTTTACTTTGTTATTGCCGCTCACAATGGTAAAATCGACGCATACTCCCTTCTCATCATACACCGCGAACGAACCCTTCGATGGCAACGTCACGGTCATCGTTTTCTCGGCTGCCGATTGCGGGATCGTAAACCATTTCGCATGCCCATTTGCTTGCAGCGTAACTTTAGATGATTGCCCTACATCAAGTGGTTTTACGTTGGTTCCACTTACGTATAACAACCCGGCCATCTCCATAAATTCATTGCCGCCTTCTGTATAGAAATGGGTTTCCGTCGTATCACGACCATTCATCACGGGGATCTGGAGCTGATGCGCCGCGGTGTCCGGACCTGTAATTTTTCTGCCATCCCAATAGCCTTCCAGGCCTTCCTTGCGAGTAATCTGTGTGGTAATAAGTTTCGGTTGTACGAGATATTCAATAGAACTAAATTTCTCGTTCACAAGATAGAACTTGACGCCTTCCCGCTTTGCCCATGTAGCAGCGGTTTTCTTCGATAGCACGTTTTCTTCTAGTTTCTCAGCTAAATAGTGAGTCATCACACTTTGCCCTAAGCTTGGCTGCGATTTATATGTGCTCTCCCTCAAATAAGTTCTTCCATTCTTCTCGGTCACGAAGTTGAGCTTGGAAGTACCCTTCTCATTAATAAAGCTTCCATCCGCAGTATATACATATTTTTCTTCTCGATTAGATGGTAAGAACAGTTCTCCATTCTTCGTAATTTCAATTTTGAAATGAGTTTCGCTATTGCCATAAAAGCCCGCTTTCTTTGTCACATCTTGAGGCATCTTGACCTTGACCGGCTTGCCAAAGGATTTGTTCGGCTTGATGTCCTTAATAGTACCGTTCTCTTTAAGCACGGCGAGCAGCAATTCAGTCGCCATCAGTTGATTTGTAGAACTCCGTCCACCGGATGACAACACAACTGCTGCCATTTTCTGTTCCGGAAGCACGACCAGTATAGCATGTTGCAGTGCCGTGTCGCCGCCCTTAGCCAAAGCTTTTATCCCATATTCACTGAATGGGTATAGTTTCACACTATCCCAGCCAAGACCATAGTTAAAAATATTATCTCCATCCCCCGGCCACATCCCTTTTTTATATTCCTCTTGCTCCATTGCCTTGACTACTTTATCAGAGAGGATCCCTTTTCCCTGTCCCATAAATAGTTGTGAGAATCTTACCATATCTTCTGCCGTGGAAGAGATCCCTCCCGTACCAATCACATTCACTGCTTCAATTGGAAGCTGCCCTTGGTACGCCGGAAAATAAAGTTCAGCCCGCTTCTCGTCTCTCCATTTGTCCTGCGGCGTTTTTGTATGATTCATCTTTAAAGGTTCTATAAGCCGTTGATGTAGAAATTCTGTAAAGCTCATACCGCTGACTCTTTCCACTAAAATTTCGGCCAGTGTAAAGCCATCGTTGCAGTATACCGAGAACGAGCCTGGATCCGCTTTCAGGCTCTGGTACGACAATTGCTGCAACAAGGTATCATGGGCATAGGTATCATTATCGTTAAATAAAAATGCATTACTTAACGTGGAACCTTGCAAGCCAGAGGAGTGATTCAACAACATACGCGGCGTAATGCGTTTGTACCGCTCATCTTTCATCTTAAAATCAGGAACATAGTTGACGACAGGAGCATCCAAATCGACTTTTCCTTCGTCGACTAATTTCATTACGGCCGCTGCTGCATACATTTTACTGACTGAACCAATCCCGTATAGAGTATCTTTGGTTAACGGCTGTTCCCCTTCCATATCGTTCTTGCCAGCCTGCCCTGACAAAATAAGTTTGCCATTATCAATTAGCGCATACTGCACGCTAGTCGCCCCATGGGACTTCGTGAGTAGCGCAGCCTTCTCTGCTGCAACCTTCTTCAGTTCTTGGCTAGCTACTTCTTCGATAGTTACAACTGTAGTCTTACTGTCAGAAAATGCTTTCGCCCCTGTTGGTAGGATCATAGTTAGCGCTAATATAGCGGCTAACACACCAGTTAGCTTATTTTTCATGAGGAAATTGCCTCCTTAGATAAGTGATCGATTTCATCATTTATTTGTTTAGCTATGAGAATATGATAAAATTTATCCGTTCTTCCTTTTGACCTACTTGCTAAATTCAGCAAGTAAAATATTTTTAAAAGGATTAGGACTGTCAGCGCTACCCAAACTGTTCCAATTGACAGCCAACGTATGCTTGCCTCCAAGTATACCCCCAACAAGAGTAGTAAACCCTAGAATGCCACCTGTGTGTCCCCATATCGAGACACCGTTCGGAAGCTTAGTTTCATAGATTCCAAGACCATATCCATCGATTCCTTCTTTTCCTGTAGGGACTGTAGTAAGCATTTGTTTTAGTTGTTGTTCTTTCAGTAATTTGCCACCGAGCAAGTAAGAGAAGAATTTGTTTAAGTCGTCAGCAGTAGAAATCATATCTCCAGCAGAGCTACCTGCACTTGGGTTATAATAAGTAACGTCTTTTAACTCACTTGTTCCGTCTAGTTGGACATATCCACGGGCATGGTTGGTGCCTGGAATAACGCTTGAATTGCCAGGTAGGAATGTATTCGACAATTCAAGTGGTTCTATAATCCGATTTTCAATCTCTTCCGCATAGCTGTTTCTAGTTACTTTTTCAATAAGAATACCCAGTAATACGTATCCTGTGTTTGAATAAGACCACCCCTCTCCTGGGTCAAAGTCTGGAGGCAGAGAAACCCCCATCTTCACTAAATCTTCAGCCGTATACGATTTTTTTGTATCCGTAAAATCAGCGTCTTTTGACCTTGAGTATTCAGCGATACCACTTGTATGGTTCAATATCTGCCGGATGGTAATCTGGTTACCATCATATCCATTTCCTTGAATGGCACCAGGCAACCATTTTTCAATGGAGTCGTCTAGATTCAGGCGGTTCTCTCCAGCTAGTTGAAGTACAACTGTTGCGGTGAACGTCTTCGTCACACTACCAATGCGAAAGCGAAAATCTGTTTTCATTGGTTTTTTGGTTCTCAGATCCGCTATCCCAGCGGCATAACCCCACGTTTTTCCACGCTCGGAAGTTTTAGCAAGTATCCCCGGGTATCCAAGTTGCAATGTATCCCGCATTGCTTCCTTGACGGAATTACGATCTCGTTGGTTGCTTGTTTGTAATGAACTAGATACATTTTGAGTGGGCTCTGCTTTTACAATTGAGGTTGGCGTTGTATATAACAGGGAACTTCCAGCTATTAAAAGGGCCAGACTTGCAAATGTAATTTGTCTACGTATTTTCATAAGGCATTCCTCTCCTCTATTAATATTGTATAGGTGGTTGCTTACTGTTCCTTACCTCCTGACAAGGCTTAGGGAAAAGGCCCTTATTCATATAGATTAAAGCCCCAGTACAAAGGTATTTATCAATATCAACAATTTGAGCCATTTAAATCTACACCCCTTCTATAACAAAATTATTTAAAGGTATGAAAGCATATTATGTATCCTTAGTTATTGCTAGATTAACGCAACATGAGACATACCCCTAACCCATATTTTACCTTATTTATACATAATATGCATTAAGAAAGAATGTAAATTCGAATCATTTCCGTACCCAAACTATTGATCGTCTTTTTCACCAATTATAATTAGATATTTAGAATTTCATTATAAAAAACTGTAAAAAAAATAACCAATCCCTTAACATATAGGAAGCGGTTGAAAAATGTGTCTAAACGTACAATTTTCTTTTTTTGATATGGTGACCCTATCGCCAGCAAGCTAAGGTTTTGAAGTACCCCCTAAATGAAAATTTTCTTTCTCTACAGTTAGTTATTTTGAGAAGTAAGCTCATTTTTTTGTTTTGGGGGTGTTTACTTTTCTTAAGTTGATGGGCATGGGGTAGCATCAAGAAAGTGCGGATTTACAACGTTAAGGAAATTCCAAATTAAAAAGCCCAACTTCTCTACAAATCAAAATAGAGAAATTGAGCTTTTCAGTTACTTCATTTATTTATTGAATTCATTAACTGGAAGAAGTATTCAGGTTTATGAGTCTTATTTAGGTTATACCATGAATGTAATGCATCTGGTGTAAATACATCTATCTTTTTCAGTACCTCCATTGCAAATTCCAGAGGAGCTATTCCTGATGCAGTAACTAAATTCGCATCAGATACCGCAGATCCCAACTCATAGAACTTTTCTCCTTTATAGTTAGGACATACCATTTTAGTATATTCTAAATTATTACTTGTATGCTTTCTAGTATCTAAGTATCCCATATTCGCAAGGGCCTCAGTTGCACCACAAATTGCAGCAACAATAGTGCCAAGCTTTAAAGCTTGGCCAATTCTTTCCAAGATAGGTTGATGAATTTCTTCACTCCAAGTAGTCCCTCCTGGTAAAATTAAAAGATCTTTACTCTCAAGAGTACATTCATCAAGGGAAATATCTGGTTTTATGCTCAGTCCTCCCATAGTAGTAATCATTTCTTTATTAGCTCCTACTGTAATTACTTTTAAAGGTGCTAAATCTTTTTTGAAATATCTTCCTGAGTTTAGTTCAGCAATTAAATATCCATATTCCCAGTCCGACATTGTATTAAATACATATAGAAAAACTTTTTTTGTTTGCATCCAATAACACTCCCAATCACAATTTATATAGCAATTATAATATAACTTCCCTGACAGTTAACGTCAGGGAAGTTATATTACTTGATGAAATTGTATTAATTCCGACAGAACTTCAATAAGTCTTTTCTTAAGACTTATTGGCTCAATAACTTTAATAGATTTATTGTACGGTAAAAGTAAATAAGGTATATATGTATGTACTATATCTTTTTCAAGAAGGAAAACTGCTTGATTTGAATTCCGTTCATGTAAATAATGTCCTAAAAACCAATGTTGGCAAACATCATTCAGCGTACTTTCATTTCCATTAATAACTAAAGAAGTAATCCCTTCCTTATCTTCTATAGTAGGAAGGAGGTTTTTCATAAAAAAGTCACGTGCTGAAAAATTTTCTGGCCGGTTAAACTTATTTTCGGTTAGCATTTGGCTTTCAATTCGATCTACTCTAAAACTACGGATATCATTCCTAAGATGACAAAATCCAATCACATACCACTTATTATTCCAATAGATAATTCTGTACGGATTGACCAATCTATAATTTAATTGCTTTTCGCCACTTTTATGGTAAAGAATTTTTACTGAGTACCCGTCAGCTGTGGCCTGCTCCAACTCCTTCAAAAAAGGTTCCATAGAAAGTGAACTTAATCGACTTATTACTTCAAGACTAGTTAAATGTTGGTTTATCTTTGTTTCCTGCTCTTGATTTGAGTATTTACTTAGTTTTGAAATTGCCCTATTTAGTGCTTCACCTCCATAATATCCGGCTTCTTCTGCAAAAATAGCAGCGTGAAATAGTGAAGTTTGCTCCTCAAAATCAAAAAAAAGAGGAGCCTCAATAAAATTGTTCAATAAAGTGTATCCACCGTTATGTCCTGGTTCTGAAATTATAGGTACGCCACTTGTTGAAATTGTATCAATATAACGATACACAGTCCTTATATTCATCTCTAACTTTTCTGAAATTTGTTTTGCAGTAATTTTTTCACCTGAACGAAGCATCCATAGAATTGCTAACATATTGTCAATTTTAGGCATATAATTCCACCTCTATATGAAATTTATTTTCTATTATATATTTCCGATTTTTGGTATAACTCATCAACTGTTCCTTTCCGATAGCTTTCTATATAATGAGGCCCTAGACACATTTGTAATTTCACAAATGTGATTTACAGTCATATCTCCCTCTTTATAAAGCTTTACTGCATAATTCATTCCTGCATGTTTTTTATGGTACTTCTTTAACCGACCTTTAAACTTTCCTTCTTTCTTAGCCAGTTCAATCCCTTCACGCTGCCGCATACGGATAAGATCACGTTCTAATTGGTTTACACCCGCCATAACCGTAATTAAGAATTGGCTGTAGGGATTATCTTCTGATAAATCTAGCCATGTATCTTTTAAGGATTTTAAATTTGCCTTTTTACTCCGTATGTTATCGATTAATTTAAATAAATCTTGTGTACTACGAGTAATCCGAGTTAAGTCCGTAACATAAATGATGTCACCTTCTTGTATATCCTCTAACATTTTTTGAAGTTGCTCACGATCTTTTGTTGCTCCGGAAACTTTTTCTTCAAAAATAATATCCATTCCGATTTCGTTCAGTTGCTGAAATTGCCTTGAAGGATTCTGGCTAGTTGAACTGACACGTATATAACCGATTTTTCGCAAAATATCACCTCATTTTTGAGACAAGTCTTATGAGACGCTCTTAATTATGATTTTATCAGTCTCCTACACTTGTATCAATAGAGTGTACTCTATTGATATATAATTGAACTAATTAACTGAATAATTACAGAAATTAGATGATACTGTATGAAAATTGCGAGAGGTAGAGAATTGCTTACACCAGAACAGCGGCAGGCCCTTATGCAAATTCCTGAAGATGAGTGGGTGCTAGGAACCTACTACACTTTTTCCAAACGAGATTTAGAAATTATAAATAAACGAAGGAGAGAAGAAAACCGTTTAGGGTTCGCCGTTCAATTACCGTTCTTCGGTATCCCGGTTGGCCATACACTCATATCAAAAGCATCCCGGATTCATTCATACATTATATATCGAAACAAATCGGTTCCAGTTCATCTTCGCTTAGTCTTTATCCTCAAAGAGAAAAAAACACTTATATGAGGATGACGGTACAATCAATCGTCATTATTATGAAATGGCCGTCTTAACAGAACTAAGGGAACATGTTCGGACTGGTAATGTATCCATTGTGGGCAGTAGACAATATAGAGATTTTGAGGAATATTTGTTTTCAGAGGATACATGGAATCAAACGAAGGGAAATACGAGGTTATCAGTTAGTTTATCATTCGAAGACTATATGACAGAAGAAACAGCAGCCTTAATGAAAGATTAAAGTGGTTATCTGCAAATTCCAACAAGTTAGATGGAGTTTCTCTTGAAAAAGGAAAGTTATCAATTTCACGCTTAGAAAAAGATGTTCCAGAAGAAGCAAAGAAATTTAGTGCAAGTCTTTATCAGATGCTCCCAAGAATAAAATTAACCGATTTACTCATGGATATTGCTTATTTAACAGGATGAGCAATTCACTCATGCTTCCAATAATCGAAAGCCAGATAAAGAAGAAACGACCATTATCATGGCTGCCCTTTTAGGAATGGGGCTGAATATTGGATTGAGTAAGATGGCTGAAGCAACACCCGGACTGACATATAAGCAACTAGCCAATGTGTCTCAATGGCGCATGTATGAAGACGCAATGAATAAAGCCCAAGCTGTATTAGTAAATTTTCATCACAAATTACAATTGTCTTCCTATTGGGGAGACGGCACAACATCTTCGTCAGATGGAATGAGAATGCAGTTAGGGGTTTCATCTCTACATGCAGATGCAAACCCACATTACGGAACTGGAAAAGGAGCCACTATCTATCGATTTACGAGTGATCAATTCTCTTCTTACTACACAAAGATTATTCATACTAATTCAAGGGATGCCATTCATGTATTGGATGGTTTATTACACCATGAGATGGATCTAAACATAGAAGAACATTATACAGACACAGCTGGTTATACAGACCAAATTTTCGGATTGACCCATTTATTAGGATTTAAATTTGCTCCAAGAATAAGGGATCTATCGGACTCAAAATTATTTACAATAGATAATGCGAGTGAGGCTCCAAAACTTGAAGCTATTTTACGTGGACAAATAAATACAAAAGTCATTGAAGAAAATTATGAGGATATTTTGCGATTAGCCCATTCAATAAGAGAAGGAACAGTCTCGGCATCCCTTATTATGGGGAAATTAGGTTCTTACTCTAGACAAAACAGCTTAGCTACAGCCTTACGCGAAATGGGGAGAATAGAAAAAACGATTTTTATTCTTAATTACATTTCGGATGAATCTCTAAGAAGAAAAATACAAAGAGGATTGAATAAAGGAGAAGCCATGAAAGGACTGGCAAGAGCTATTTTCTTCGGAAAACAAGGAGAGCTTTGGGAACGAACCATACAGCATCAGCTTCAAAGAGCTAGTGCTTTAGATATAATTATAAATGCCATCAGTATCTGGAATACTCTACATCTAACAAAAGCAGTTGAATATCAAAAGCGGACAGGTAGTTTTAATGAAGACTTATTGCACCATATGTCACCTTTAGGCTAGGAACATATTAATTTGCTAGGAGAATACCATTTTAATTCGGAGAAAGTGATCTCATTAGATTCTTTAAGACCACTGAAACTTTCTTAACGTTGTTAAAAACGGGAGAATCGTCAGGAAAATAGGCTTAGCGTTGTAAACCCGCATTTTCCTGACGGTACCCCTATCCTGGTTGAGAGAAAACGAAATTTAAAAATTGTTTTCGAATAAAAAATCCCTGTTCGCAAAAGTGTACTTTTACGAACGGGATGGTGGTGAAAATAATGTAAATTATAACGGTGTCACAAACAAATATTTTAGAAACGTTTGACAATAACTGTAAGGCGTACGTGATTTATTAATTATTTTTTAAATATTCAGTAACATTTTGGCAATAGTGAAGTATAAAATCAATCCAGTGCCATCAACTAACGTTGTAATAAATGGACCAGAAACTACTGCAGGATCTAGTTTTAGTTTATTCAATATTAAAGGTAAGACGGATGCCACAATAGAGGACCAAATAACGATGCATATACCAGTGATGGCAACGACTTGTGCTATTTCTGTACCAACGCCTAATGTATAGGCTCGGATTAATGCAGCTATCCCTAATGTTAATCCAAGTAAAGTCCCTGCTAATACTTCTTTTTTCATAACACGGAATATATCGGTGAATTTTAACTCCTTAAGAGCTAAGGAACGTACCAGTGTAGTTACTACCTGTGTTCCCGTATTGCCCCCCGTTCCAATTAACAATGGGATAAAGAAGGCCAGTGCAATGACATGTTCAAGGGTTTCTTCATAATGCCGGAGTACGGTGCCAGTATAAGCTTCTGCTATGAAAAGAAGTAAAAGCCACCCTATACGCTTTCGGTATAAATGCCAGATGGAATTTTCCAAATAGGGTTTATCTAATGGTGTACTACCACCTAGTTTGTGAATATCTTCGGTTGCTTCTTCTTCAAAAACATCCATGGCATCATCAAAAGTAATAATCCCAATCATTCGATCATCCATCGTTGTTACAGGTATGGCAGATAAATCATAATTCGTTAGCTGTTGAACGGCTTCTTGTTGATCTAATTCCACATGTACCGAGATAACATCTTGAGTCATGATGGTAGATAAGGTTTTGTCATCTTCTGCTAACAATAGTTCACGAATAGACACAATTCCATTGAGTCGGCCAAAACTATCTAAAGCATAGATATAAGAGATAGATTCTACCCCAGAGCCAATTTTTCTTATGTGTAAAATAGTGTCTTTTACAAGCCAACTTTCCCTCGCTGCAATGTAATCACTTGTCATCAGACTGCCAGCCGTTTCGGGAGGAAAAATCATCAGGTCCCTGATTTTTTGTTGGCAATCTTCCGATAAGATTTTCATTAATTTTTCAGCTTGATGCGGATGAATGGCAAGTACAATATCTACAAGATCATCGATGGATTGGTCAGTTAATATCAGTTTGGCTTTTTCGGCAGATAAGTTTACGAAAATCCGGTATTGTTCTTCGGGAGTAAGATAACTAAAAACTTTTGCCCCTTTTTCAACAGGAAGGTATTCAATCAGGTTTATCTGATTCTCATGAGAAATATTTTTCATTTCTTTTGCAATATCGTAAGGTTGATAATATAAAAGCTCTTTCGCTTGTGAAATATCTTTTGTAAGTAGTAATTGATTTAAATGCTTTTTCATTGTAATTTCCTCCAAAGGTATTAGGTAAATTCAAATTCCTATTGGGGAGCGGGGAATTTAAATTTTTAAATTGAATATGATATTGAATCCAAATCATCAGTCATTAATATCCTCTCCTCCTTTTGTTTTATTTATGCAATTTGTCATACTAAAAAACCCCTCTAATTAGTCAATTAGAGGGGTTGTCATTGAAAAAATGCATAACCAAATAAAGCATAATATACCCTCTAGTTGAGTTTTGGCACTATACAACGTAAAGGATGAACATTCATCACTTAGCTATCTTAAGAAGAGCCTTAATCCGACAATTCCTGTTCTACCCATTGGCATCTTTCGATGTTTTTGGGCAATAGCCTGTGTTTGTATAGGAGCCTCACCTAACAGGTTTAATAATTAAATTTTGTTCTTTCTTTCTTGTAACACTATATCTGCTAGTTTTATACTTGTCAAGTATATTTTTTTGGTTATCGGAAACGATGACTAATTGTTTGCTTTTGTTTTTTTGAAGCAAGGGAGGTTTTTAAAGTTGTGTCAAGTAGCATATTAAAGCGTTTAAACTAAATCCTGGGGATCTAAGGGGAAACCTAGTGATTATCAACATAGACCTGAAGTCTTTAACATCTGGAGACGTATTACAAATAGGTTCCACAGCTAAAATGCGTTTAACGTTTAATTGTGAAGCTTGTAAATTTGTAGAAAATCTTTCAATATCACCTTCTAAGATTTACGGTAAAAGAGGCATTCTAGCTGTTATCATTCAGGGTTGGGGAGTGCTGAATATATAAAAAATATTTATATAATTTTTTATAGGCTCAACACAAAATCTGTTCTTGATTAAAAAAATGAAACACCTTTTAATGCGTGTGATTGATTCTCACCTTTTTTACCGTACACTTTTTGAACGTTTTTCACGTCTACAACTGGTTTCGTCATATATATCCTCCTACGCTTGTTTTTCCACTACCTATTTTGCGCCTTTTAGGGGTAGAAGGAGCATCTGTGCCATGAAGTGCAAAATAGATTCCAAATAAAGGATAAAACATTACTACACAAACCCCGTCTACAGCAAGAACCTTGTGACTAAGGCTTATTAGGGTGTATGATAATAAGTTCAAAAATAATAGAGAAACCCTGATTTTAATTAGGTTTGGAAATAAAAGTAAGTCTGTGACTCAAAATTACATGTATCTCGGCTGTACCCCTTGAAAGAACTATTCAGACTCATAATACCCTTCCAATTTTGACTTTAGGTGTTCATATAAGTTGTCATTTATATAACCTGTAATGAATTGTTCTTTTTCTCTTTCAATTTCTGCAGTTTTAAAAAGTTTTTGAATATCCCAATGGTTTTTTGGCTGTTAAATATAACTAGTGCTTCATCCCGTAATTGTGAAACGAC
The DNA here is from genome assembly GCF_050278625.1 of Viridibacillus sp. NPDC096237. Lineage (NCBI taxonomy): Bacteria > Bacillati > Bacillota > Bacilli > Caryophanales > Caryophanaceae > Viridibacillus > Viridibacillus sp. NPDC096237. Next base: position 37,319 of record NZ_JBNNTI010000024.1, read on the forward strand.
AGCGTTCTCGATATGACGTTCGCGCATTTTAACAGCTATATCCTTCACCTTAAAATCGTTAAGTTCCCTTATTTGATTATGCAATTTCTCATTGTCTTTTATTAGCTGCTCTGTTTTTTCTTCTATTACTTTTATTTGTTTACTAGATTCAGTAATATTTAATTTTTGTGAGGAGAAATCATTATTCAGTGAAATTTTAGGTTCACCATCCTCTTGTTGTAATTCAAAAATGCCTGTTTGTAATATCTGATTTAACACGTTACTAAGTATTTCTACCTTTTGGGCTAGATTATCATGAACAATTACATCTGTTCCTGTAGTGTGGTGTGGTTGTGGATTTATACGACCTTCTTCATCTATACCGAGCAGTCGTTTTAATCCTTTTACTCTATATTCATCTTTTAACAACAAGATCATTCTTAGTTTTAATACCCCTAAGAACGATAACCGAATGAATGAAGCTGTGGAAGGTGTATCTTCTTGGTGGGGAAAGATATATTCTTGAAATGGTTTGATATAGTAGCGTAGCTGGGCGTCGGATATACCAAACCAGCCAGCAACTTCAGCTGTTGAGTAAAACCTTTTTTCAAAGATTTCAGCTAAATAAGAATCATTGTACAACGCTAATTCCATAGGTGTATCACGTATTACCTCAAATAAAGGTTCACCAATTAATAAATCAGTTATCTGCGATTCTATCTGCATCTTTTGTTTCATTTCAGCTGTTATGCTCAATCCACTCTCCTCTACATTGTTAGTTTCAATAAGAGTTCAACACATTAAAATAAAAAAATTTTTCCTTTTCTATTCTTCGCTGTGTCTATTCTATTTATTTGAGTTCTTTTCCTTCTAAATATTAGAAAATTAATATAATTGTAAGTGTGTTCGATGCAAATTCTTTTATGTAAAATCTAAAGTAGAAACATGTCTCTAAAAAATAGGATATTGCTATTAAATTAATGGCTTTTCATGGGTACAAAAATCACCTCTACCAAAGGAATATTGTTTACCTACAGGTTGTTCAAACCGATGTATTTATCCATTTTAATACCCTCCACGTTTTAACTTGTGTTTTATGGCATATATTTAATCCATTTAAAACGTATTTCATTGATTTACCAGCTAATCGCATCTCAATCGCTTTCATTTTCGCATCACACAGATAATTCACTCTTGTTCCTATTCTTTTTCGCGAATCCCACTATTGTATGAAAAAATATTGATTAAAACTTTTCATAAAAATCGTAACTCTTTTTCAGAACTACAATTCCTCAAAAAATATTCATCAATAACCAAAGGGGTAAAGCATTGGGAAGGTTTGGGAGTGGATTAAAAATGGCGCTACTTTCGAATGGATTAGCGACAAAAATGACGAAATTATAGGTTAAGTGGAACTGGAATTCAAACAATCGAAGGGATAAAGTCGTAACCTTTATTTGCTTGTTTTAATGTTGAGTATTTAATTTAGTAGTAATGGATTCAAGCAAAGGATGAGATCGTAACCTTTGTTTGAATCATACATTATAATAAATTTTTTCTGTATTATACATAAAGTTGTAAAAAACCTACTTTAAATTCATTGGAGGGATGTTAAAGTGTTAAAACAAATAGTTATTTTAAAAGATTAAATAACTGTTTGCATTTTTTTCTGATTATATATATAATAATATTTAATCAAATTTTCAAAAAATTCCATGAAGAGAAAGAGTACGTTATTGTTTCTGCTCTAAAGAGAGCTGGTGTTTTGCTGAAAACCAGTGTTCAGATGATAACCGAAAATCATCTCTGAGAAGTAAAGCCGAATATTTAGTAAACTTTATCGGTTTCCTCCGTTACAAGGGACAACGTATGATTGTACGTTTGTAAAGGGTAGTAAAGTGTTATTTAAGCATTTTATTAAACAAGAGTGGTACCGCGAGTTTCAATCTCGTCTCTTACTGAGACGGGTTTTTTGTTTTTGGAGAAGATATTTTTACAATGAAAATTTAAGAAAAGCAGGTGAAGGCGGAATGAAGACGCTACTATTTGTAACAGATTTATATTATGAAGCAAAACAAAGAAATTATTATGAAGAAGATTTATTTTTAACTTCTAAACTTAGAGAAGATTTTAATTTGGTTATCTGTCATCCTGAGGATGTTGAAGCGTTTGAAGATAATGCTGATTTAATTGTTTTCCGAAATGCAGGTCCAGTCGCAAATTTCAAAGAAAAATATGAAGATTTCCGTAAACGAATTGCTTCTAAACATTTAAATACATATAATACGTTTAATGGAAAGGCTGATATGAATGGAAAAGAATATTTAATTGAACTAACAACTGCTCATTTCCCTGTTATTCCAACAATTGATACCCTTAATTCCCTAAATAAACTTCCTAGTGTAGACAGGTATATCGTGAAGCCCAAAAATGGAGCAGACTCTATCGGGATGGAATTTGTTACAAAAGATGAATTGAATGACAAAGTTAATTCAGAGTCAAAAGATACATTGATACAACCATTTATCAATTTTGAATATGAAGTCTCATTTTATTTCATTGACAAAGAATTCCAGTATGCTCTTTATGCACCAAATAAAGATAAAAGATGGGAATTAAAAGAGTATGTACCTACGGAAGAAGATTTAGCTTTTGCTAAACGCTTCATCGACTGGAATAATCTTGGCTGGGGGATTCAACGAGTTGATGCTTGCCGTAGCAAACAAGGGAGGCTTTTATTAGTCGAGTTAGAAGATTTAAATCCCTATCTTTCCTTATTAGAATTACCTGAAGAAACACGGCAGAATTTTATAGAAGCAATGAAAAAATCATTACAAAATGCTCTTCAGATTTAAATTTGTACGGTTCTTATATAATATAAGTATTTTAGTTATTCCATTAAAGGTCGCTTTAACGGAGCAACGAAAAAAGCCTAATTTCTCAAATATAAATGTTGAGAAATTGGGCCTTTTACGTTGTAAATCCGCACTTTCCTGATGCTACCCCAAAATGAGATAAGAATTAGAGTATGTGCAACTCGAATCGTTTCACCATTATCTAAAAACATTTCTAAAATTGGATTTGAAAGCAAGTAAATCATTAATACTAGAGCTCCTCCAAGGATATAATTCAGTTTAATTCCTATAATTTTGATATGTCTTATTTTAGTTATATCCTCTGCTCCAACAGAATGTGCTACGAATACTGAAATCGCAATTGAAATACTCATTGCATTAAAGTAATAGGCAATGTAATAAATAGAATTCGAGCATAGTCTACATTTTCTTCAAGTATATTCTTAGGAGTTCCCATCCATTTAAGAATATTATCAGTAAATATGCTTCCTAAAATGGCACACACAACAGAGATAAGAATCGTAAAAGCAAGCGTAACTCCAACGACTTCCTTCATTTTCGTGACATTTCCGCCACCGTAAGATTGCCCAATTAATATCGAGCTTCCAGAGCCAATGCCAATCGCAAAGGCAATAAGTAAAAATAAGAGTGGAAAGAATGCAGAGAGCGCAGCGAGAGAATCCACTCCAAGTGAGTGGCCAACGACAATAATCCCAAAAACTTGACCTAATGATTGTATGTTACTAGCAAAAATCACTTGAATCAGAAAAGCAATCATTGACTTAGATATTGTTTTATTTTCATTTCTAAGTTTCTTCATAGAAACATAACTCCTCATTTAGGTAGAACGCTTTTAATGAAATTCTTTTATAAAAAAGTTGAAAAGTTCAAATTTTTTCCATCAAGATATTCTTCAATAATCTTATTAAATCTTTTAACACTTCAAAATCAAAGACTCTCTCTCGAAAATTAAATTCCTTTACTAGAGTTCCGATCAATACAGAAGTTTTATTGTTTGATAATTTTATATCTAAGACCTCCTTTTGATGTTCCATAAAATAAATCAATATCTCCCTCCAAAACGTTTAGATGTCATTTGTTTTTTTATAAACTAATTCAAGGTTTGTTTATTTTATTACAAACAAAATAATATAAAGTTTGTAATTAATCAATATCTCTTAGTGACATTTTCTGTATTTTTTTTATTCTAGCCTAGTGAGTGACTATTCTTTTAATTCCTGAATATAATAAGTACTAAGGAGATGTTTGAGTTATCATTTAAATAGAAATAATTTAGATTTTTATTAAATTTAGGATCTGTTTAACTTGATTGTTGTTTTTTATCCAAATTAAAATATAAGGTTGTATAAAATGTAACCGAAAAATAATACTAAAATTAATATCCCTGTACCTTTCCAACCCATACCACCTGATAAATCAGTTAAATTTCCATTACTTCCTCTATTTAATGTATCGTGTAAAGAACCAGTGGGATTATTTTTAAATTCACTTTGTCTTAATCGTTCTCTTTTTTCCTCAGGTGTTTCTTTTAGACTCATAATACCCCTCATTTCAACTGTCTTTTTTCATAACTAAAGCAATTTCTTTTCTTTCATTATAAATTATGTTTCTACAAATATTCCCAAAATCCCTTTTATACTATGATTTTTCATAGTGGAATTGTTGCGTTGGTTTCGTAAATTGGATGTACGTAGCAGTTGATTCAGTAAACGTTTTTTGACAACTCTTACATTTTGATTTCTCGTCAAAATTGGATATTTCGGGGATGGGGGTAACACCTCTTCCCCTCCGCACTTTTAGTTTGATTCTTAGCTCCAATTCTCGCAAACATAAAAAGGCTGCACGTTGCAGCCTTTATCTCGAAGTCTTTATTCTTCATTTCGATAGATATCATTCAAAACTGCAAGAATCCACACCTACTGTTTTTCTACTAGACTAAAAGGTTGGGATGGACGAGTGATAATTCGTGGCCGAAATGGACGTTCCGCCTGCATTGACTTCACTAAACTGAACATCTATCGCATTGTAGAAGGCATTGACTGTATCCGCGACATCCCATACAGCGAAGATGACATGATATCCAGTCCGCTGAGGCACGACGACTTGATGGCTTACTTTATTGGACGGTCTTGCACCATTATCATTCTTTTCATAAAATGGGACCAATTCCAATTGATCTCTTGTAAGTGGTTTGTTCGGATCCCAATTTTGCTTCGTTATATAATAATGCCATTTCGCTGTAGAATGCATCGCGGTTAAATTCCATGTGAAGGTTTGGGGACCGCTTTGAATGGCGTTTTTGCTCCAGCGTGTTGCTGTTTGTTCATCAAGGACGCCGCCAAATAAGCCACCCGCTGACGCAAGCTTGCCATCCGGAATGCTCGTGCCCGGAAATCCTTTGTGGCCCTCCAAGCTTTGCGGTTCATACATAATCAATCCACAATTCTTATTCACCTGCTCTTTACAAAGCAACGACCGTGATTTTGGCGATTCAACATACCCATGTGCAGAGGCAAACCCGTTTGTACCTAAGAAGGATAACCCAAGAACTAACGAAGTACTGAAAAGAAAGCGCTTTAAACCTTTCGAACATTTCATTCTTTCAACATCTCCTTCATCATTTTCCTACATGAAATGTAGTATATAAACATTATAATGTTTAAACTGACATTTTAGCTCTATTATTACAGATAATTTAAAAAATTCAATTAATTACATGTGTTCAGGGGATATAAGTGAACCAAATAGCCCCAAAATACTACATGAGTGGTGTATTTCGGGACTATGTTTTGTTTGCTTCACTTTTTATCGGTACTCTGCATGCCAGGGTCTTGTTTATTTGTCTTTTGCAATCGCTCACGCGATAAACTAAAGATTCTCGTGTGGGAACATAATGGTTTTTGGTTGCATTATCGCAGATTGGAAAAAGGAAAGTTTGACTGGCCAACTCAACATCCCAATGTGCCACTTTCCATATCAAGAAGGCAACTGAGATGGCTTCTTGATGGATTTTCATTTGAATAAAAACAAGGGCATCAAGCCGTATATGCGAGAACAATCCTGTGAAAAATTCATTTATTTAGAAGGGATTTGATTCATTTTGTCGAATGGATTCATCTATGAAAACAACATCCTCTCATCAAAATCAACCTACAATTGAATCTCTTCAAGCTCAAGTAGAAGAACTCACGGCATAAGTGAGATGGTATGAAGAACAATTTCGTCTTAGCCAACAAAAACGGTTTGGTACGTCTAGCGAAAAAACAACGGGAAATCAACTCGCTCTAGAACTGTCTAATGAGGCTGAGAAAGAAAGTGACACCGAAGTACCCGAACCAGTTGTTGAAACCATCACCTATCGTCGTAAAAAAGCGAGCGGTAAGCTTCGGAAAACCTGATCTCTCCTATATATAAATAAAAAGACTGTAGATAAACCCAAATTTCTTCGCAGTTTGTCTACAGTCTAACGTCTATTACAATGAATGAGTCAATGGAAGATTAGAAGGTAGCATTTTATTGGTTTGAAGAAGGTCCACTCGACTCCTGCGGGAAAAGCGAGACAGTCGAGACCCTTCAGGAGCATAGCGACGAAGCGGCTCGGCACTCGCCCGTGGAAAGCGAGCGGTAAGCTTCGGAAAACCTGATCTATCCTATATATAAATAAAAAGACTGTAGAAAACTCGTTTTTTCGAGTTTGTCTACAGCCTGACATCTCCCTACAGAAAGGGAATGTTGCATTTTATACTAAACGTTAGAAACATTTTCAAGTTCCATAATTTCATATACCTTTTCCATATTAGTATGCTTCTTAACATGCTCTGCAAGTAGCTGATAAGCCTCTTCACGGCGTTGTGCATCGGATTTTACAAAATCGGAGATAACCGGTAAACCTTTTTCGACTCTTAAAATATTTACTAGTTCACGAGTATATTCTCTGTTATTAAATATCCCGTGGAAATAAGTACCGATGACATGTCCATCAGAAGATACAGCGCCATCCATGCGTCCATCTTGTAGATTTAAAAAGGCCTTAGTATTCGCATCGTGTATTTCAGTTCGACCTAGATGGATTTCAAACCCAGTAAGTTCTTGACCATTTGACAGTAAGCGACCTGTCATTTGTTTTGTTTTCTTTGAAGTATTGAAAATAGTTGTGACAGGTAATAGGCCTAAACCTTCAGAGCTACGACCATCACCCTCGACTGCTTCAGGATCTAGCAAATGATCGCCCAGTATTTGGAATCCTCCACAAATACCAAAAATACGTGTCCCTTTTTCACGAAGCTTATTTATAGCTTGCACAAAACCTTCATCTCGAAGCCATTGTAAATCATCCATACTGTTTTTTGTACCAGGTAAAATAAGTAAATCCGGTGTGCCAAGTTCACTTAACAAACGAACTAATCGAACACCTACTTCAGGTTCATCAAAAAATGGATCAATATCTGTGAAATTCGAAATTCTTGGTAACCGAATCATCGCTACATCAATGGCAAACTCTTGTTGCTTTGGTTTTTTAAACCGTAGTGATGATAAAGCCAATGAATCCTCTGCTTCAATGTTAATTTCTATATATGGTATTACTGCTAATACTGGAATACCAGTTGCTTTTTCTACCCATTCAATGCCATCATCTAATAGTTCACGCATACCTCTGAATTTATTAATAATGATACCCTTTACACGCTTGAGCTCATCTTCATCTAATAATGTGAGTGTGCCAATGATGGATGCAAATACACCACCCCGATCAATATCTGCCACAAGAATGACAGCAGCATCTGCTAAATGTGCCATTCGCATATTAGCAATATCACGATCTTTTAGATTAATCTCAGCTGGGCTACCCGCCCCCTCTAAAACGATTATGTTGTATTCGTTTTGAAGCTTTCTTACTGATTTTTCAACGATCGGCATTGCTTGCTGTACAAAGTCGTTCCGATATGCCTTGGCAGACATGTCCATGAAGTGTTTACCATGAACAATCACTTCAGATACCATGTCTTGTTTTGGCTTTAAAAGGATGGGATTCATGTCTGTCGTCGCTATAACTCTTGCTGCCTCAGCCTGTACCCCTTGTGCGCGGCCAATTTCTCCCCCATCAACTGTAACGAAAGAATTCAGCGCCATATTCTGTGATTTAAATGGAACGACTTTGAATCCTTCGTCTGAAAAAATACGACAAAAAGCAGTACAAATCATACTTTTTCCGACATCAGAAGCTGTTCCTTGGACCATTAACGCTTTTGCGATCAAATTCATTCCCTCTTTCTTTAGAATTCTAAACCTTTTACTGCAGGTATACCTTCTTCGTAATAATGCTTAGTAGCATCAATTGTAGATACTAAATCTGCTAGTTGGGTTAGTTCTTCTTTTGCACTACGTCCTGTAATTACAAGATGCATTGACTTAGGTCGATTTTGAATCGCTTCGATTACTTCTTGAAGAGGTAACACATCAACGATTGGAAACTTCGTAATAGCTAATGCGTTATTGAGCTCATCTAATACGAGTAAATCAATTGTTGGATCTGCAAGTGCTTCCTTTGCTTTTGCCCACGCTAATTGTAACGCATTTCTGTGCTCTTCAGGTGTTTTTGTCCAAGTAAAACCAATACCCATTTGTTCCATCTCAACACCTAATTTTCGAAGTGCTAGTGCTTCCCCATATGTACGTTCGGGAGATTTTATAAATTGCATGTACCGAACTTTTAGTCCACGTCCTACTGCTCTTAGCGTCACACCAAGTGATGCAGTTGTTTTTCCTTTTCCATCACCTGTATAAACCAAAAATAAACCTTGACGTGCCATTTTAATCCCTCCCTAATTTATTTATAACCAAGTCGTTTTTTCTTCAAAATAAGTACGTTTTGTCGATGGGACCTCACGTCCTTCTTCTGGGTAACCAATGAAAACTGTACCGATGACCTTCTCATTTTCAGGTGAACCGATAAATTTAAACATGCGTTCGTCATGTACTAAACCGACACCTCGTGTGCGCCACACAAATCCTAATCCTAATTCTTTTGCGGCTAACCACATCGAATGAATCGCACAACATACGGCAAAAACATTATCTTCTGAATCATCAGGTTTGTCCGGAATTTGATCTGCTGTTACAACAATGGCAACAGGTGTTGTTTTTACAACTTGTAAAGAGCTTTCGACTAAATGTGGTTTTGTTGGGAAACGTTCTTGTAAGTAGGATTCTGCCATTTCTTCATAGCGATTCATTGCCTCGTCTTGAATGACATAAAAGTTCCAAGGTTCACGTAAGCGGTCATTTGGAGCAAATGTTGCAGCTTCTAGTAGTTGTTCAATTTTCTCTTTTTCAACAGGCTTATCCTCATAATTACGAACAGCACGGCGCTCTTTTAATTGTTCTAAAATAGACATTATTAATCCCCTTTTCCTTTTCTTTCATCACATAGATCTTATTGCATGACAGTAGAAAGTTGTTTTTCATACCATTTGATTTTGTCGCGCATTTGAACGACCTCACCCACTAAAACCATCGATGGATTATGGTACCCTTCACTAGCGACTAATTCATGAATATTTTCTAATGTCCCTGTTAATGTTCTTTGATGTGCTGTCGTTCCCCATTCAATAACTGCCACTGGTGTTTTTACATCTTTACCATGGGCAATTAATTGGGCGCTTATATAAGCCAAATTACCAACACTCATATAGAAGGCAATAGTATCAATACCCTTAGCCAAAGCATCCCAGTTTAAATGGTCTTGCCCTTTATCTTCTCTCCCATGACCTGTGACAATTGCAAAGCTTGATGCATATTCACGATGAGTAACCGGAATCCCTGCATAAGCAGGAGCTGCTATTCCTGCGGTAATACCCGGGATAAGCTCATATTCAATACCGTGTTCAGCTAGCACTTCTGCTTCTTCCGCTCCCCGGCCAAAGACACATGGATCCCCACCTTTTAATCTCGTGACTGTTTTTCCTTCTAAAGCTTTTGAAACCAATAAGTCATGAATTTGATCTTGAATAAGATGATGCTTGCCTGGAGACTTCCCGCAGAATATCAGCTCAGCATCCTTTTTTGCATATTCCAATAATTTCGAATTAACGAGTCTATCGTATGCAATAACATCCGCCTTTTGAATACATTCCAATCCATAGACTGTTATTAGTCTTGGATCACCTGGACCTGCACCGACTAAATAAACTTTTCCTACTGCCATGGCGCAATCCCCCTTTTTAAATAATGTTGAAGTAGCTCTTCACGTTCGGTTATTTTACCTTCTTTCGTTAAGGTCAAAAATTCCGGTTGTAATAAAGCATCTAATAATGTTTTCTTTTCTTTAACATCTGACACATTAGCTAATACATCTGTTCGAGCTTTTTGTAAAAACGCAACGTACTCTCCGTAGTAATCATCAAATTGATGAGTTAAATCATCCTTCACTTTCTTGGCTAAGCCCGGATTGGCACCCGCCGTTGAAACAGCAATCGTTAAGTCTCCACGTCTCAATGATGCAGGTACAATAAAATTGCTTTCACTTGCCTCGTCAACTATATTTACAAGCTGATGTGGCAAAGCACATTCCTTTACTTTTGCATTAACTGATGGACAATTGGTCGCAGCAATAATACAAAAAGCATTTTGTAAATCCGACGCTTCAAAAAACTTATCATGCCATGTAATTAAATGATTCTGCCATTTTTCACGTAGTTTCTCATCAAGCACTGGACTAATTACAGTGACATTAGCACCCGCTACTAATAGTGACGTTACTTTTCTATTTGCTACTTTACCGCCACCAATAACGACACAACGTTTATCCTTTATCTGTAGCATGATTGGATAATATGTTGTCATTGGTGTTGATGTCTCACACAAGCATTAACCCACTGGTTTACTAATCCAGGGTTTGATGCGAAATGGAAATGTGTATAACCAGCTACTAAATTCTCTTTTAAATATCCTTCAAGCTTTTTGCCAAAACGACCTGTTGTTTCATACGCAGGTTGAATGTCTCCTGAAGCCGTAAAAGTGGAGTAATGAAATTCATGTCCTTTTGCTGATTGATTTTCACCAATTAAGAAGTTATCTTGTGTGCCAAAAATATCACGATATCCTAGAGCCGCAAGCTTTTGTTGCATTTGCACAGTACCTGGAACGATACCAGCCATTGGATATGTATTACCTTTTGTATCTGTAATAGAATCAGTTAAATACATGAATCCACCGCATTCTGCTAAGGTTGGCATACCACTTTTCACTGCTTGTCGAATTGATTTTTTGACCTCTTCCTTTTTTGAAAGCTCAAGCGCAAATTCTTCTGGGAATCCCCCACCAATGTATAGTCCATCTATATTTTCTGGCACCACTTCACCATTTAAAGGTGAGAAGAAAACTAATGAAGCACCATATGCCCTTAATAACTCTAAATTCTCTTCATAGTAGAAATTAAAAGCAGCATCTTTTGCGACAGCAATCGTTACACCACGATCAGGTCTTTGGTCAAATAACCCACTAGCAATAGGTGCTATTTCTGAAGTCTTTGCTAATTCATATATTTGTTCTATATCGACCGTCTCTGAAATGAGTGAGGCAAGTTGGTCGAAGAATGGCTTCAATTCACCTCGTTCAATAGCAGGAATTAAACCTAATTGGCGACTGGGGATATCAATTCCATTTTCTCGCTTTAAATATCCTAATACTGGAATGCCACATTCTTGTTCGATGGCTGCCTTAACAATTTTATAGTGATTGACACTACCAACCTGATTGGCGATAACTCCGATAATATTCGGTTTATTTGAAAGAGTTTGGAATCCTCTCACAATAGCAGCTACACTTCGCGCCATGCTAGAACAATTGACAATGAGTAATACTGGGCTATCCGTAATGGTACTAATTTCAGCGGTGGAGCCAGCATCATTTAGTGGACTTTTACCATCATAAAATCCCATTACGCCTTCAATAATCGAAATATCTGCACCAGCACTTGCTCGAACTAACAATTCCTTCACCGTTTCATGATCAAACATCCAACTGTCTAAGTTACGAGATATCCGACCGGTTACGGCCGTGTGATAGGAGGGATCTATATAATCTGGACCACACTTGAATCCTTGCACTTGATAACCCTTCTTTTGCAATGCTGCCATTATCCCGATTGTAAAAGTCGTTTTACCAACGCCACTTCCCGTTCCTGCAATTACTAATCTTCTTAAACTCATCACTTATCCCCCCTAAATGCAAGTAAAACCGGCATAAACGACCGGTTTTCTTGGCAATTATTCTAATCATCATGTGAAATAACGGCAACTGAAATGGTTGTGTTACCTGATTTTTTCTTAACTAAAGCTAAATCATCCATTCCAGTATATAAACGAACTGCAGGTTCACTGACACCATAAGCACCTGTATATTTGAAAACAGTCTCAGATGGTGCTTCAATTGTGGCAACATTCAATTCGGCTGGTGTGTAGTACTTAAAATCCCAGCCAAATTTTGCAACAATATCAAGGAATCCTTGCTCATCCTTTTTTAAATCAATTGTACATAGTGCTTTGACACTTTTAATCGAAATTTGAAGTTCTTGTAAAGTATCCAGTATAACTTGTTCAATTTCTTCGGCAGATGTACCACGATTACAGCCCATGCCAATTACGACAGTTTGCGGACGATACACAACACCGTTCTCCAATATTGCTTCTTCAGCTTCTGTCAGTAGACGATGGGTGATGATTAATGCACCTTTTGGCTTTGCTTCTAGAGCTTTTAAAATGCTCGGATATTGTGTGATATTTTCTGGCAGTGGTGTTTGTAGATGCCACCAGTTTTTTTCACCTGACTCTTGTACGATGGCAACAGGCTCTTCGTTAACGACAGACGCACTGACAGGTGTTAACTTATCATCAGCATCCCAAACCCAGCCAAACCGTGAACCAAAAAGGTCTACAGGAATTGTTTTTTGAACATCTGATGCAGTTGTAATAATCGCACGGGCATTTAAAGCAGAAGCAACTTCGTGCGTTAATTCGTTAGCTCCGCCTAAATGACCTGACAGAACACTGATGACATTTTCTGCACGGTCATCAATGACAACAACCGCAGGATCTGTCTTTTTATCTTTTAAAATAGGTGCAATCATACGGACTACAGCACCAAGTGAAATAATCATAATGATACCTTTATATTGTTTGAACAATGTTGGTAACAGCATGCGTACACTTCCTGAAAACAGTTGTATATGCTTTTGCTGTTCATCACCTTGTTCAAATTTACTCATATAGTAAACGTCTGAGTGTACAAATGAACGATGTAGATTACGTGCTGTTTGTACACCATGCTTCGTTATAGCAACTATGGCATATTGGTTATGTTGTTCTACAACCGGTTCTATACCTTCTTGTAACTCGATCATTGAGGTTTCACACCTTTTCTGAATCCGTGAGTGAAAGTTGCATCATATAGTTTTGAACGATATTCATCTTTATCATGAATATTAGGGTCAAGCGCCCAACCAGCTAGTATCATCGCATGCTTTCTGATACCATTTTTTCGCATATCCTCATCTAGATTAATAAGCGTAGTACGAACAATTTTTTGATCAGGCCATGATGCTCTTTGGATAACAGCAATTGGCGTATCATCGCTCCATCCTGCAGTTTGTAACTCTTTAACGATTTTCTTCGTTAAAGTAGCACTTAAAAATAATGCAATTGTACAATGATGACTCGCTAAATCACGAAGCTTTTCAAATTCAGGTACAGGTGTACGACCTTCAGCACGAGTTAAAATTAGTGTTTGCGTTAGATCTGGAATCGTTAGTTCGGCCCCAATTGCTGCAGCTGAAGCGAATACCGAACTGACACCTGGAATCACTTCTGCATATATATCTTCTTTTTTCAGTAATGCCAGTTGCTCCATTGTCGCCCCATACATTGCAGGGTCCCCTGTATGAATACGTGCTACTGTTTTGCCAGCATTTACACGGTCCACAATTACACCAACCATTTCTTCTAAATGCATCCCTGCTGTTTTAATTACTTCTGCTTCTGGTTTTGCTTTAGCAATAAGTTCATCATTTACTAGTGAATCTGTATACATAACAACGTCAGCTGTTTGTAAAATATTTAACCCTTTTACTGTGATTAGATCTGGATCTCCAGGTCCTGCCCCAACTATGTATATTTTTTTCATTATTTACGCACCACCATTAATGTTAAATATTCTAGCTCTGCATCTTCTAATTCATCCATTGACCAAATTACTTCCTCATCAGAGGTAACTTTTGTTACGACAGATGCTTTGTCATATAGATTTAACTCTTTTAATACTTGAATCATTAGATCCATTACTTTTGCAACTTTAATAAACACAACAGCATCATGGTCTTCAAGTGCTTTTTTCATAGCATCATAATCGTCAGTAGCTGGAATAATAGCAACATGATCATCCCCATCAGCAAGAGCAATACCTAAGCGTGAAGCTGACCCATTGAATGAGGAAATACCAGGAACCGTTTTTATCTCTATTTCTGGGTGCAATTCTTGCATCAATTTCATCATGTGAATGAATGTACTATAGAGTAGTGGATCTCCTTCTGTCACAAAAGCAACGTCTTTACCCTCTTGTAATTTTCCGTATACAAGTTCAACTGCTTTGTTCCACTCTCTATCAAGAATCTCTTGATCCTTCGTCATTGGAAAAACAAGTCCAAGCATATCTTTTTCACCCGGACGAATATATACATCAACTATACGTTGTGCATAGCTCTTACTTCCTTTGCGTTTTCGCGGATAAGCGATGACTGGTGATTCTTGAATCACACGAAATGCTTTAACTGTTATAAGTTCAGGATCTCCTGGACCTACTCCTAGGCCGTATAATGTACCGAAATTACTCATTGGTGTCTTCCTTTCGCTTTGCTGTAATAATATAAATTGGATTTAATGGCACAAATCGTTTCATACCTAAGATTGGTTTACTTCTAGAAATTTGAGCGTGCATAATAGATGTTTCAAACCCAAATTCTTCAAATGCCTCATTTGCACGGTATAAATTTTCTATGGTTGCTGCATTTAAAACAATTCTTCCACCTTCGTTTAAACGCTCACAGCATACTTGAAGAAGATTCTTCATGTTACCACCAGTACCACCAATGAAAATGGCATCTGGATTCGGGAAAGTATCAAGACCTTCTGGTGCTTTGCCGTGAATTGCTGTTAAATCAGTTCGGAATTTACGTTGATTTTGTAGGCAGTTTTCAAGATCACCTTCATTTTTTTCAATCGCAAATACTTTTCCTTCTGGTGCAAGCTTCGCAGACTCAATCGCCATTGAACCTGTACAAGTACCGATATCCCATACCGTGCTATTACTTGATAATTCCATAGCATATAAGCTTAGTACTCTAATTTCTTTCTTCGTAATAAGCCCTTTGTCGGGTTTACGTTGTGAAAATTCTTCATCATCAATACCTAAAGTCCATTTCGGGCTCTTACCTACTTTTTTGAGAATGACAACATTTAAAGGAGAGAACTCATGATTTTGCATATCCTCTAATTCATACCAACCGTATTTTTCATCTTCGCCTTGCATATTTTCTGCAACAAACGCACGATATTCCTTCATACCAAAAGATAATAAATATTCAGCAATTTTACTCGGGCTATTATCAGCATCTGTTAACAATGCGATTTTCGATTTACCATCAATTTTCTGCGCTAAACCTTTCATACTACGTCCATGAACGCTTATTAAATAAGAGTCCTGCCAGCTTTCACCCATTTTTGAAAAAGCTAATTGGATGGAACTAAAGTACGGATAAACTTCGATATCTATTTTGCTCGCTAAATAGCCACCAAGACCGTAAAACAATGGATCTCCTGATGCTAAGATGACTGTTTTACGCGTTTCATTTTTCAATAGTTCTACTAGCGGTTTTAAGCCGCCTTTTACGACAATTTTTTCTCCTGTATAGTGAGGAAAGAATGCAAGAAGTCTTTCTCCACCTACTAATACTTCACTATCTTCAATCCATGATAAATATTGAGGTAATAAACTCTCTTGACCGTTATCACCGATACCAATCAGTTTAATCGATTGAGTCAATGCCATCAGCCCTCCCTAATAATTGTCCCTTCATTGAATAAATAGCGGTATCCATGATGAGACCACCACGCACATGATTAAGTGACGATGTACAACAAGCTTCACATAAATGATTGAAGAATTGATTGTAACCAGCTTCCATCATCATTTCACCAACTTGAGAAGCTGTATTCGCACCGCATACTTCCTGTACAAGCTTATCTGATGCTCCGACGTCTTTTGCAAGTTCTGCCATAAACTCAAAGTTAATAGCTGCACTTTTTGAATGCACCATCATAACACCTTGGGCCACTTTCGAAAATTTCCCCATCATCCCTACTAATGACACTCTTTTAATACCTAGTCGTTTACAGTGCTTGAGTGCAAAACCGACAAAATCGCCCATCTCAATGAAAGCTTCTTCCGAAAGTCCTTCATATTGTTGCATGCCATATTTTTCACTACGTCCCCCTGTTGTCAATACAACATGATCGCAGCCCATGGCAACGGCTACACTGATCGCCTGCACAATACTTGCCATATATGCTGAACTAGAAAACGGTACAACCGTTCCTCTAGTGCCTAAGATGGAAATACCTCCGATAATCCCCAATCTTCCGTTTAACGTTTTTTTTGCAATTTCTTCTCCATCAGGAACAGAAATAACAACCTTAACGCCACGGTCAATTTGAAATTCATCTAGCGTTTCTTGAACTGTAGAATTTAACATTTTTCTAGGTACTGGATTGATAGCCGCTTCTCCAACAGGAACAGGAAGACCCGGCTTGGTCACTCTCCCCACACCGACTCCTCCATCTAAAATTATTCCTGGATGTTCTCCCCAACTGACAGTAGAAATGATTAATGCTTTATGCGTTGCATCTGGGTCATCTCCAGCATCCTTTATCGTTTCACAACTCACGGAATCTCCTTCAAAGACATTTTTTTCGATAGTAAATGTTGCATCTCGGCCCACCGGCAAATGGATCGTAGCTGTTTCTTGTGCTTCACCTGTAATAAGTGCCGTTAAAGCTGCTTTCGTTACGGCTGTTGCGCAAGCGCCTGTTGTATAGCCATGACGCATTTGCGATGGATCTTTTTTCTCTTTCTTTTGCATCATTAAGCTTGGTCTGCTAATAGTGAGATAGCATTTAGTGCCGCAACAGTTACAGTACTACCACCTTTACGTCCAAGATTTGTAATAAACGGCACTTCCGTTATTTTAGCTAGTTCTTCTTTTGACTCTGCAGCAGATACAAAACCAACAGGCATTCCGATAATTAAATCAGGCTTTACTACCCCCTCTTTTATTAATCGAATCAATTCAAGTAATGCAGTTGGCGCATTACCTATCGCATAAATTCCACCTTCATGTAAATGTGCAGCTTTTTGCATAGACATAATGGCACGCGTAGCACCGGCTTCTTTAGCTGCTTTCGAAACATCATCATCAGAAATATAGCAATATACATCTCCACCATGTTTTTGGAAACGTTTATGTCCAGTACCACTTTCAATCATTTGCACATCAGCGATTACTGCTTTACCAGAACGAATTGCTCGAATACCTGCTTCAATCGCATCTGGATGAATGATTACTGAGCGACCTAAATCAAAATCGGCTGAAGCATGAATAATACGACGAATAATTTTCCATTCATCTTCTGTAAAATCATGTGGACCATATTCTTCTAGAATAGTGGCAAAGCTATGTTCGTAAATTTTATCTGGGTCAACTGTTAAAGGTTTAAAATCTGTTCTGAAATCCATTTGGATTGCCTCCTATATTTGGGAAAGTTGAAGTTGAGTTTGTAATGCTTGAATCACATCATCAAAAGTAGAATGAACATTTTCGTAAGCTACTTTTGGTCTTGCAATCATAATTGTTTCAATGCCACATTCAAGAGCTGCTGTTAGTTTTTCGTCGACTGAACCGACTTTTCCACTTTCTTTTGTAATCATTAAAGTGACACCATATTGCTTATAAAGTGCGATATTTAGTTCCTTTGAAAAAGGTCCTTGAATAGCAACAATATTCTTTTGTTCTACACCAAGTTCTGCACATTTTTCCATATTGTCTAAACGTGGTAACATACGGGCAATGACTCTTGTATCCTCTAAACCTATTAGCTTCTCAGTAAATGTACCTAGTGTTTTACTGCCCGTGGTAAGCATAATAACGCCACGTTTTTTTGCTGCTAAATTCGCTGCCTCTTCATAGTCTTTTACTAGGATTAATTTTTCATCTCCAAATCGCTGACTTTCACGTTCATATCGAATGTATGGAACATTTGCTAGTTTTGCTCCTGCTAGCGCATTTTTTGATGCTTCTTCAGCAAATGGATGAGATGCATCAACAACAGCCTGTAAATTTTTTGATTGAATAAATTGAGCCATATCTTCCGCTGTTAGACGACCAATATGCGTTTCTATATTTGCTTCAACTAAACTTTTTGCAGCTGATTCAGTGACAACAGTTGCTAAAACTGAGTATCCAGTTTGTTGTAACTCTATCGCCAATGCTCTGGCATCGCTCGTACCTGCTAAAAACAAAATCATTTCGCAGTACCAGCATGTTCGTGTTCATGATCGTGATGATGATGGTGGTCGTGATCATGGTCGTGATGGTGATGATGTTCTACAAACTCCATTGCATTGATACGGTATTGGCAAGTATCACAGTTCATTTTCACATCACCTTGAAGCGATTCTTCCACACGGTCTGTTAAAACTGTTTTTAGTTCAGGATGGTACCCAAAGTAAGCTGCTAGTTTTACATCCAATTCAGGATACATAGTTTGATAGCTTAAGACCATTTGTTCCATACGTTCCATTAAAATACCCGTGAATAGGAAGTAAGGAAGCATAATTACTTTTTTCGCTCCTAGCTGCTGGCATCTTTCAATACCTTCCTCAACTGTTGGATAAGTAACCCCCATAAAAGCACATTCTACTGTATGAACATTTAATTGTTCCCAAAGCATACGAGCAATTTTATAAAAGTCGCTATTAGCATCTGGGTCACTACCACCACGTGCGATTAATAAAATAGCTGTATCTTTATTTTCCGATTCATGATTGAAACCGGCTTCTGTTAAACGCTCTTTTAATATTGAGAAAATGGATTCATGTACACCTAGTGGACGACCATATGTAATTTGTACAGTAGGATATTTTTCTTTCCCTTCATCAATCGCTGCTGGAATATGAATTTTCGAATGTCCTGCTTGTAATAAAATAATCGGAATAACATGGATATCCGTAGCACCTTTAGCGACACAGTTATCAATCCCCTGTGCAATGTTTGGTGATGCAAATTCTAAAAAACAAGATTCCACTAGTAATTGACTATCTAATGTTGGCTTTAATTGCTCTACAAATTTATTAACCTCAGCATTACCCTCTGCTAAACGACTACCATGACCGACGAATAATATAGCTTGCATAAATACAATTCCCCCTAATTTTTAATCCCCGCAAGGAGCAGGTTCAATTTCAATTTTCGGTGACATATCTTGATAGTTAAATCCTTGAATTCGCTTCACACGTTTGAAGTACTTGAACAAGCGCTCGTTCGGATGCGCATTTTGACGATATTCTTCAACGATGTTACTGACAACTTCTACTATCTTTTCAGGATCAATACCTTCTGCTACTGGTTGCCCTGGATGAGCTGTTCTACCAACTGGTTTCGCACCTACGAAAAGATCAAATTTACCTTTTCTATAGACGATTCCAACGTCCTCCATCACGGCTTTGTAACAAGCCATTCCACATCCATTAAAGCCGATATTAAATTCTTTTGGCATGTGTAGGCCCCCTAATATCTCTTGAAGTTCCTCTGCATAAGGAATACCGCCTGTTTTTTCACCATCACAGAAATCACATGCTTTTATTGTTACAACATCACCAACAGGGGACAAAATAAAGTTTGCATCTCGCAATTTAGCTGTGATGATATCTGGAGTTGTCGTTGGTATTCTCAATAGAATATTATGATTTGGTGTATACTCCATCGTCCCTTTTTCTCCAACTACTTCTGCTAAAGTCATCATTTGTTTTGGTGTAAATCGTTTATTCGCAACACCGGGGCTGACTGCTAATTCGAATATAGATTCCATTTCTTGTTGTACATAAGTAGCCTGTGTTGCCACTTGCTGATCAGTTACACGTGATAATGCATCCAACGCCATTTCAAAAGAGCCAATAGTAGGTTTTGATTCAACTTTTACAACTGACAATTGCTGAGCTTTTACTAAAGCAGGTACGCTATCAATATTTTGACTTCGCTGAATGCCAGTTTCTTGGTCCATTGCCCAAGGCTCAGCTTCTTCTTTCAATCGTTGATGTGGTTTTAATGGTTGTTGTTCAGCATTCAATGTGTACTTCCTTTGATAACCACGGGGTGTAATCATTTTATTGTCATACAAAAATGTTGATGAATTACCGATGACAACTGTCGTTAACATACCAATATCATGATTCAACATATCTTTTAAATTCGTAATGATGATGTTTTGGCGATCACGATAGGCGCTTTTAACTAGCCCTACAGGTGTCTCTGGTGAACGATATTGTAGTAAAATACGCTGAGTTTCAACAATTTGGCGTGTACGGCGACCACTACGTGGATTATAAAGAGCGATTACAAAATCCGCCATTGCCGCAGCTTCCACTCGTTTTGCAATTAAGTCCCAAGGTGTTAAGTGGTCACTTAAACTGATCGTACATGAATCATGCATAACTGGTGCGCCTAGTAAAGAGGCACATGAATTTATTGCAGAAATACCAGGAATAACTTCAATTTCAACACCCGTTGCCTCAGTCCATCCTTTTTCTATTAGCACTTCATAAACTAGACCAGCCATTCCATAAACACCAGAGTCTCCACTTGAAATGACCGCAACTTTTTTACCATTTTCAGCTTGTCTTACAGCTTCTTGCGCTCGTGATACTTCTTCAGTCATACCTGTACTGATGACAGCGGTATTACTATCGATTAAATCTTGAATGAGTTCTACGTAGGTTTTATAACCGATAATGAAATCACTTTCTTGCAGTGCTTCTACTGCCCTTGTTGTAATATGTTTAAAATCCCCTGGACCAAAACCAACTACATAAAGTTTGCCAAGTTGTGACATTCAAGCATCTCCTTTTCGTAACATCTATCTATTTTTCGAAATCCCTTTAATCGCTCCTGATATCGGGTTTTTCGTCATATTGCCATTAATCGTTTGATAGACGACATGTGGTGCAACTTGCTGGTCGATACAGTCACGTACAATTTGACGACCAATTTCAGGAGATTCTGCTTTATACCAAGTACCTTGTGGATATGCAATAACGACACAAGCATCTTTACAACGACCATTACAGCGAGTTCGAGTTGTATGTATTTGTTCATCAATTCCAAGTCTAGAGATCTCATCTCTTACTGCCAGTGTAACTTCTTCACCGCCCTTTTTTAAACAGCTACTGCCGTTACAAATGAGCAAATGGCTTTTCATACTTTCTAAATTCCAAGTTGTCATAGTGATCCTCCCAAATGGTGTTCATCTTTTCTTATGAAAAAACTATGGAAATAGGGTAAATTGGCAGCTAGTTAACTATTTTGTTAAATAAAAAAACCTTAATTCAAGGAATTAAGGTTTAAAAACTAGATTATTCAGACAACACACAAAAATAAATAAGCGTCATCTACTGTAGCCTTCACCTTTCCCTCCGAAAAGTATCGTTCATAATTATAAAAGCAGGTTTCCTGGCTTACGCGTCACTTTACTTTGATCTCTTCCCAGTATTTCACCAGTGAGGATTATCATTTCATCAGCGTTACAGTAGCGGGGGCTGCATCGGATTCGAACCGATTTCCCTATTATCCAACTTGCTCTATGTTCTAAACATGTTGGCACTTTTAAATTTGTTATTCAATTGTATTATTCAGTAAATTCTAAAGCTGTATTTATCATATACTAAATTTTGTTAGATTCAAATAGATTTTTTAAGAATTAATATCTTGACATAATATTAAATAAACATTTTCATCAAAATATTGTTGTTGAAAACAGCTTCTGCAACGTTTTTACTTCAATTTAATTTATTTAGTTTTTCAAAAAAAATCTAGTAGAAAGAAAATTCTCATGATACACTATATTCTGAAATCTAATAATTCAATAAACTTCATGGTGTTAAATTAGCGTTTAACTTAAAAGGGAAGTCGGTGTTAATCCGGCGCGGTCCCGCCACTGTGTTGAGGAGTTTTGCTACGTTATGTCACTGTCTAATGATGGGAAGGCAGTAGTGAAATGATGATTCTAAGCCAGGAGACCTACCATGAAGTGAGGAAATGTTTCAACCTACGAGGATGGGTGTGAAAGTGAGTAAGTCTTATTTACTGATGACTATTCCTTCACGCACTTCTTTCTATGAAAGAGGTGCTTTTTTATGACAAATGGCTTATGCCCTATCCAGAGAGGTATTTCATAGGAGGTGTTATTTTTCAACTAATAAGTCGCCTGTAACAATACATACACAAAAGGGAGATTAACATGAATAAGCTAAAATCAATCTTTAATTGTAAAATGATTTACTTTTTAGTATTTGTCATGATTGTTCCAAAGCAAGCATTTGCCATGCACATTATGGAGGGGTTCTTACCTCTTGAATGGGCTATCTTCTGGTGGGCGGTAACGATTCCGTTTTTGATTATTGGATTTCGTTCAATTCGTAAAACAATTAAAGAAAATCCAGATACAAAAATGATGCTCGGTCTATCAGGGGCATTTGCTTTTGTATTATCTGCACTAAAAATCCCATCTGTAACTGGTAGTTGTTCTCACCCTACTGGGGTTGGTTTAGGAACTGTTTTATTTGGACCATTTGCAATGAGTATTGTAGGTTTTATCGTTCTATTATTTCAATCACTTTTATTAGCACATGGCGGCTTAACAACTTTAGGAGCCAATGCATTTTCTATGGCTGTTGTTGGTCCACTAATTGCATACGGTATTTATAAAGGGGCAACTAAAGCTGGATTATCTTTTGCATTTGCAGTATTTTTGGCTGCTGCTTTAGGCGATCTTGGTACTTATATTGTCACTTCTATTCAATTAGCACTTGCATTTCCTTCTGAAGTTGGTGGATTCTTTGCGTCGTTCACGAAATTCAGTAGTATTTTCGCTTTAACTCAAGTTCCTTTAGCTATTTCTGAAGGTATTTTAACTGTTATTATTATGAAATTCTTGAAAAAATACAATGTTTCTGAGCTAAAAGCACTTCATGTCTTCTCGAAAGGAGCTGAACAGCGATGAAAAAGAATTTAATACTAATAGCAATCGTTGTCATTCTTGCTATTTTCCCGCTATTCATTCAAAAGGGAGCGGAATTTGGAGGAGCTGATGGTGAAGCTGAAGCAGCTATTGGCGAAATAAATGCTTCATATGAGCCTTGGTTCTCAAGTATTTGGGAGCCGCCAAGTGGGGAAATTGAAAGTCTATTATTCTGTCTTCAAGCAGCCATTGGTGCTGGATTTATCGGTTACTTTATTGGTTTAACACGAGGTAAACACAAACGCAAGAATAATGTTAATAACAAAGAGAGTCAAATATAAGATGATCCTTATTGATAAATATGCTTATATGAATCGTTGGCAGCATATTCATCCTATTGAGAAAATGGCATTTACCTTTTTTCTGATGTTATTTTCTTTAACTGTGAAAGACACTCTGATATCACTCATCACATTTACTGTGATGAGTGCTTTTACAATTTTAGGCGCTAAAATTCCTTTTAAATACTATATCAAGTTATTATTAGTACCTGGTTTTTTCCTTTTAACGGGTATGCTGACCATTTTGATTTTATTTACAGGTAATTATAACTTCATACCTACACCACTTTGGACGACAAGGGTTTTTGGATTGCATATTTTTATAACAAAACATAGTTTAGAAATGGCAATCCAACTCTTTTATACTGTTCTTGGTAGTATTAGTTGCTTATATTTTTTAACATTAACAACACCGATACATGATATATTACATGTATTTCGGAAATTAAGAGTTCCTACCCTTTTAATAGAATTAATAGAAATCACATATCGCTTCATTTTCGTTTTTTTAGAAACATTACTAAAAATCCATCAAGCGCAAAATTCCCGACTTGGTTATATAACTATTAAACAAAGTTTACATTCATTAGGTTTACTTATTTCTTCATTATTGCTACAGGTTTTTCAACGTTCGAAGGAATTAACTATAACTATGAATTCACGCTGTTATATGGATGATATAAAGTTATTAGAGGATGATTACTCATTTTCAAAACGAAATTGGCTATGCATTGTACTAATTTCTATTAGCATTGTAGCCATTTATTTTGCGTTTGGAGGTAGTCTAAATGGATGAGCTATTTTTTGATATACAACATCTTACCCATAGCTATGCAGACGGCACTATTGCATTAAAAGACCTTTCTCTTTCTATTAAAAAGGGCAAAAAAATTGCATTGCTTGGTAACAATGGTGCTGGTAAATCTACATTATTTCAACATTTAAATGGGATATTACAACCCAATTCTGGTGAAATATATTTTAATGGCCGGCAGATGACATATGGACGCAAAGCTTTATTACAGTTACGGGAGCAAGTGGGGATCGTCTTCCAAGATCCAGATTCTCAATTGTTTTCGGGTACAGTTAAACATGATATCTCATTTGGTCCTATGAACCTTGGCTGGTCAAAAGAAAAGGTAATCAAACAAGTGGAGTGGGCGATGAAAGAAACTGAAGTCACTCCCCTACAACAAAAGCCGATTCACTTTTTAAGTTTAGGTCAGAAAAAACGTGTCGCTATTGCTGGGGTATTAGCGATGAATCCAGATGTTTTTATATTAGATGAACCGTCTGCAGGTCTTGATGCATATTATTCTAAGCAAATCATGGTACTATTAAATACAATTCATAAACCACATAAAACCATAATACTATCAACTCACGATGTACATTTTGCATATGAATGGGCCGATGAAATTATCGTTATGAGCGACGGTAAGATACTTTTTCATGGTGATCCCATCTCTGTATTTAAGCAGCCTAATTTGCTTGCTCAAGCTCATCTTGAGAAGCCTTGGGTATTTGAAACAGCCGAACAATTACAACTGATGGGAATGCTTGCAACAGATACACCCTTCCCTCGAAATAAAGAACAATTGTATTCACATTTGAAGCAAGGTATTAATATTTAATTACGAGTTCTTTTTTTCCTTACTGGCTTTTTGCTAGTAAGGTTTTTATTTTCTCTTAGAGACCATGTTTTGATCTCAATATACAGACTAGCGAGGTCTATGTTTTTTAACAAAATATCATATAAATATTTTAAGGTTGTTAGTATTTACAATTATTATCACTAGTGTTGCATAAATAAAGACAGAAAATTCCGTCTATTAATACTTAGGGTTTAGAGCCAAAAAAGGAAACATTTCAATAAAGGTGGCCCCATTCATTTGGTTTTTATTTACAATTATACGTGTGCGATAACGACAGTTTGCGTTTTATG
>NZ_JBNNTI010000025.1:0-58769 GCF_050278625.1 Viridibacillus sp. NPDC096237
TTTCGCAGCGAATGAACCGGTTTCTTGATGATTTTTAATCCAACGATCTAAAGCCGAAGGCGTTATATCATATTCTCGGGCAATATCTGCACGAGATTTTCCATTTTCATAAAGCTTCACTAATTGTAATTTGAATTCAGATGAAAAAGTTCGACGTTGACGTGACATAGTAGCACGCTCCTTTAAGTTGGTAGTCTAAGTGTAATAGCCCTTATTTTTTTTGTCCAACTTAGTGTAGCCGATTCACAATTTTCATCGAATATGGAGGGCCACATAACGTTAGAAGAGTTTAATCGTTGGCTGAAATGGCGAACATTCCCGCCTACAAGAGTCAATGCCGATGTACTACTGGCGTCCTTAGGGATAACTATTTTTAATCGGTGGGAGATTGTACAAGATGTAGAGTGATAATAAAGTAGTTTAATTTACAATAAAGTCCTTTAAAATATAATAAAGTTGTTTAATTCCTTATAGAGCTAACGGAGCAGTCTAGTTTAATAAGTTGGGAAGTAATGCTTAACTACTTGATAAAGCATGAGCTAATGAAATACAGAAAAAATAACTGTACCACGAAATAGTGCTATAATTGGGCTTAGAAACAAGTCGATAAATTAGAATTTGTAATGGAGATTATTTATATTTTGTGCGGAGCGCAACTTTGAATTGGCAGAAAGCAAACATTAGGTGATAAAAGTCAAAGCGTCCATCCGTTAAAATTTAATGAATACTTTAAAATGTGAGGTGAAGAAATCGTGACAGACAAAAAAATCACAGTACAATTTACGATGCTGACATTTTGCATAGCCTATCTTGTGTCAGGTGCTTTGATTGCTCTTGGGCAATTCGGATATTCGGTTCACAATTGGGTTCACTCGTTACAGCAATTCGGGATGAATATCCCTTTTGCAATCTATATTTTGTCGCCCGCTATTGCTTCATATATCGTTCTGAAGAAAAATAACAAAATAGCAGGTTTCAAGGAATGGTTGAGAACTGTTTTTTATGCCAAAAATAGCATATCTCTCTATTTGTTCGTTGTTGCGGGACTTGCACTGTATTTTTTGATACATATTGCAGTTTCAGGCCGCACGGAAATGGTGCTTCCATTTTATATGTTCTTCCTTTCCCTGCCTGGTAATCTTATTATCGGTGGCTTGGAGGAAGCTGGCTGGATGTACATATTGCAGCCTGAACTTGACAAAAAATACGGTTTTGTTTTGTCTTCTGTTTTTGTTGGAATCATTTGGATTTTATGGCATATCCCTCTCTTCTTCATTCCGGGGACGAATCACGGAGAGGGACTCATTAACTTTTGGATGTTTGCAGTTCAACTCATTGCGTTCCGGTTTTTCAACGGGGCAATCTACAAAATATCAGGAAAAGGCAGTGTGTTTATGTGCGTATTATTCCACACCATGTTCAATGCGGCATCCCCCATCTTCGGCACCATGACTATGTCTTGGGCGGGAACCATTGCCGCAAATGCTGTGATTGTTCTTGTTTCAATTGTAACCGTTGTGATATACGACAAAAAGAACAGGCGAATAGTATACTCATAATCCGTGTTCGCCAAATTCCAGTTTGTTGAATAGCCATTTACATAAACGAAACGTCTTTGCAGGAGTGGCGATGCCACGACTACATGAACAGCCCCCCAGTATCTAACAGGGGCGCAAATTAACCTATAATTCCCCTTTCTGAAAGAAATGTGATTAACATCAATGTGTAAGATTGTGAAATGTTGTACTTAAAGTAACAGGGGCTTTAGTTGAAAAAAAATTAAACAACTTTATTATCATTTTAAGTAACAATATTCATTTAGATCAATTCAGTTTTAAACAACTTTTTTAAAGCCTTATTACATTTGATATGTAGTAAGGCTCTTGCTTTATTATAGTGAATTAAACAACTTTATTATCACTCTACACAAGAAACGCACGGCGTGATGGCTGATGATGAGATATGGCTCCGGTTTAAAGGGGAAGTATTGAAACATCGCGATGTATGTTTAAGAAAAGAACTTTATTATCCCGAAGAATTTGAATAGTAAGTGGAATTATTTAAAAAACGGTCATCAGTTATATGATGTCCGTTTTCTTATGGAAGGGTTCGGTTATTTAAAGCTATTAACAGCAACAATCTTTGAGAAAACAGCCTTATTTTTTTTGAATAAGACCAAAACTAATGCCTGTAGGGTCAACTAAGTATGCGAGAAAAAATTCATCAAACTCCATCTTATCTCTAACTAAAGTAGCTCCATTATCTTTTGCTTTAGAAATAACATCATCTATTGAATTCATCCCATGGGTTCAGCTCACTTCAACAAAAAAACTTGTATTTTCAATACAGTCTTTTTCATCTTAAAAATATATATAAATAGATAACCGTTGATTTCCACTACGGTGGATGCTTTCCGCGGGCGGACGCCAAGCCGCTTCGTCGCTACGCTCCTGTAGGGTCTTGGACTGTCTCGCTTTTCCCGCTGGAGTCACCACCTACGCTCCAATCAACTACACATGTAATATAAACAAATACATAAGACGCTGATTTCCACTACGCTGGATGCTTTCCGCGGGCGGACGCCAAGCCGCTTCGTCGCTATGCTCCTGCAGGGTCTTGGGCTGTCCCGCTTTTCCCGCAGGAGTCGCCACCTCCGCTCCAATCAACTACACATGTAATATAAACAAATCTTTTGAAGTTAGGAAATGATGATTAAAAAAAATAATCCTGAAAGAGATCAAATTAAAATGACTACTTTAGATCAACTAGTACCTCAAGAACATCTTGTGAGAAAATTGAGTATGCGGTGGACGACTTTAAAAGATCTTAAAAATTGTCCATACAGGTGATACTGACTTTTGCTGCTATGAATTTTAAAGAAACTCTTCAAACGGGAATTTAATCAACTTAAAACCACATTTTTTTATTTATCGATCTTCTACTATTATATAAGTTGCTTTTATTGGTCCGTGCACACCAACTACTAGATTCATCTCAATATCAGCTGAATTACTTGGTCCAGATATGATATTAATACATGGCGGCACTGTTTCACCATTTTGAACTTTTTCAGAGATGATTTGTGCTGCTTGCGTCATTCTTGGGACAATTGTACTTTTTGGAATAATCGCAATATAGGTTTGTGGAAGCAAACTGACCGATCGCCCTTGACCGCCTGTTGAAAATAAGACAACAGTTGCAGACTCGGCAAGTGTTATATCACTAAATGTAATACCCACATTCGCATATTCTGCAAGTTTAATATTGTCATCTCCATTTTCTACATACCATTCATTCACTTCAACACCAGCTATTTGCCATTCTTCTTCCAATAGATTTCGTAAACCGAATGTGTCGAAGCGTTCATCTTTCCAAATAGAAACAGGACCACCTCCGTACAAATCTACACGATTTGCTAACACTTCTTTTAATTGGTCTGCAGTTGTTTCAATATAGTCTGTATGAATATTACTACATTGTTTCTGAAACACTTGCACTAGCTCATCTTGAGATAGATCAGTAAGAGTTTTTGCTTGCGGATTGTACTTCCAGTTTCGTTCAGGCTTTTTTGTTGTATTCATTTCTCGGCCAAGCGCTGTTGCGATATTTTTTATAAATGGTGCACGTTGTTGGATCATTTCTAGTCTCCTCCTTCACGGTTTTTATACCAGTCGCGGAAACGTTCATTTTTTGGTGCAGGGAATTCGCGAATCATCGTCCATTCTTTTAATGGTCTCGGCCCTTTAGATATAAACTCTTTATCTTTCATAAAGGGCTTCATTACTTTTGTTGCGAGTTTTGTTCCTGTTGTATATAGTGGATTGGACGCTGCCCCAATACCAAATGCCTTCATCATCAAACCTTCAGAAATTGGTGCTTTACCTTCTTTTTCTACTATTATTTGTCGATGCTTGTGAAGTAACTCATGCAACGGAATCTTCACAGGGCATGCTTCCGTACAAGCACCACATAATGTAGAGGCGTAAGGTAATTCTTTAAAGTCATCATATCCTGCAAGTAAGGGAGTCAAAACAGCTCCTATTGGTCCTGGATAGATTGAGTTATATGAATGACCTCCAATATGACGATATACAGGGCAGACATTTATACAGGCGGCACAGCGTATACATTGCAACACTGATTGAAATTCTGTACCTAAAATTTTTGAACGACCATTATCCACGATGACTAGATGGAATTCTTCAGGACCATCAGCATCACCTTCACGGCGTGGACCTGATAATACCGTGATATAACTCGTTAACTTTTGCCCAACAGCACTTCGTGTCAACAAACTCACGAGTACTTCTAACTCTTCAAACGTTGGTACAATGCGCTCCATTCCCATAACGGTAATTTGCGTTTTCGGAACAGTTGTAGCTAGACGAGCATTCCCCTCATTTGTTACTAAACTAATAGAACCAGATTCAGCAATTGCAAAGTTACAACCTGTAATACCGACATCTGCGGTTAAAAATTCATTACGTAGTGTCTCACGTGCATGACGTGCCAGTTCTGTTGGATCGTTAGATTTTTTATAGTTTATCTTCTCTTCGAATACCTTACGAATTTGTTCTTTGTTTTTATGTAATGCAGGTGCAACTATATGGGATGGTGGGTCGTGTTCGTCAAGTTGTAAAATATATTCTCCTAAATCGGTCTCAATTACATTACAACCAGACTTTTCTAATACAGCATTTAAGCCAATTTCTTCAGTAACCATAGATTTCGATTTGACAATCTTTTTTGCATCTTTCTTTTTAACAACCTCTTCAATATATCGATTAGCGTCATCTGCGGTTTGTGCAAAGAAAACGTGACCACCAAGCTTTTGTACGTTGTCAGATAACTCTTGTAAATAATAATCTAAATTTTCAAGCACATGTTGGCGAATTTCTTCCCCGTGAGAGCGCCATTCTTCCCAGTTCCCAAGTTCCTCAGCATTTTCTAATCGGCGAGAACGAAGGCGATCCTGTGCACCAGACACCGCACCGCGCATAAAATCATCTTGTAAATTAACTTTTACATTGTCTTTAAAATTCCCATCCTTAATTTTTACGGCCATACGTTCACCCCTCAATGTGAATTTAATACTTCTGCAATATGCATTACTTTCACCGGAACCTGTCTACGGTGCATTCGTCCAGCAATGTTCATAATGCAACCACCATCTGATGCTACTAAAATCTGTGCATTTGTTGAAATTGTCGCATCAACTTTTTCATCAACCATTTGTTCCGAAATATTGCCCATCTTCATGGAGAACGTACCCCCGAAACCACAGCAATTATACGCATATGGTAAAGGTTTCATTTCAAGGCCTTCTACGTTGGATAAAAGTGTATAGGGTGCATCTTTTATACCTAATAAGCGTGTCATATGACATGATGGATGATAAGTTGCTTCTCCAGTTAACTTAGCTCCGACATCTTCTACCTTTAATACATTAACGATAAAATCAGTTAGTTCGTACGTTTTTTCAGCCAATAGCCTTGCACGTGCAGACCAGCCTGGTTCATCTTTTAAAATTTTCGGATATTCATGAAACATTGTTGCACACGAACCTGATGGTGTGACAACAACTTCCGCTGCTTCAAACGTTTTAATCATTTTCTTAATAGCTGCTTTCGTATGCTCTACATATCCTGAATTGTAAGACGGTTGACCACAACATACTTGCGCTGTAGGAAAATCTATTTCACAACCAAGTCGTTCCAATAACTCCACAGTCGCTTTCCCCACATTCGTTTCAAACATATCTACAAGACATGTTACAAATAGTGTTACCTTCATGTACAACCCTCCATTAAAGATATGGTCATCTGATGACCTGTTTTTATAATAATACATGAATTAACTAAGGTTTTTCAATCTTTTTATTGAAAACACTAATTTTTCTGTTAATTGTAAATAGGTAAATGACCCTCTATCTAGTCATTTTCCTCCTGAATATGTTTTGCTAATACTGCCTCTACAAATTGCAAATGTGATTTCATCGCCTGTGTAGCACCTTCTTCATCTTGTGCTTCGATTTGATCATAAATCAAATGGTGTTGTTCGTTTAATTGGTCTAATGTTTGCTTTTCATCATATAAACAAATGCGACGTGTCTCATGCATTGATTCAGACATTAAATCAGACACATGCTGCATTAATGTGCTTAGTAATACATTATCCGCAGCCTTTGCTATGGCTAAGTGGAAGGCTAAGTCCGCACGCTCTCCTAAATCAGAGTTTTTTGTATGATGAATCATTTCCTTTAAATGAACGCGCATCACTTCTAAATCTTCAGCCGTTCTTTTTTGAGCCGCACTTGCGACAATACCTGTTTCTAAAATTTGTCGAACTTCTAACAACTCTTGAATATTTTTATTCGTCATAAGCATTGCACTTTGAATAGGATACGCTAGATTATCTGCAGTGAATGTTTTTACGAATGTTCCTTCCCCTTGTCGCATTTCAATAAGTCCCATTGCTCGCAAGGAAGTTAGTGCTTCACGAATTGCTGATCGTCCCACTTTGAAGTTGTTTGCTAATTCTTGTACAGAGTCTAATTGATCTCCGGGTTTCAACTGACCATCTTTAATCATTTCTAATAAGATTTCAGCTACTTCTTCGTATATCTTTTTACGTGTTATCTTTTTATAGTTCAATTGTAAGCCACCTCTATTCTATTATAACCAAATGAAATACTATTTTAAAAACTTAAATTAAATAATAATTGCAGGTCATTTTAATACATATACAGTTGGTTTATCGTGTATTCTTCAGTTATAAACAAAGTCACAAAAAGCATTGTTTTCTTTAGCTGTTGTGTTATTCTTGCTTATTTGTATGGTGGTAGAAGTATGTCTTGGTTGTTGAAAAAAATTGGGAAGCAGTGATGTATTTTTTATACAGACTAGCGAGGTTTATATATAAACTATTTATAGTTACATATCTTCTCCGTAATTGCTTTCTCTATCGAATTACATCATTTTTAGATTGACTAAAAAACCGTCCAGACGGTACAATAAAATATAAAAAGACTGCCTGGATGGTTTAATAATGGAGTTGAAAACATGGAATCAAAAGCGGAGGTTAAGCGCAAACATATCTTAAAATCTACTAAGGACTTTATTTTGGAAAACAATATTAATTCGCTTACTTTAGATTCCGTAGCGAAGCAAGCTGGAATTAGTAAAGGTGGATTATTGTACCACTTCCCAAATAAAGAAGCATTATTAATGGGATTAACACAATATATTTTCGAAGATTTCACTTCTCTATTTATTGAATATGCTATGAATGATTCGATAGAAAAAGGTAAATGGAGCCGCGCATTAATTAAAACGACAAAAGAGGACTTGAATCACAATGCTGAGTTAAATATAGGAATAATTGCTGCTTCTATGTTAAATCCAGATTTATCAAAAAGTATGTCTCAAAACTATCAGTATATGCAAAATCAAGTGGAGCAAGATAGTATAGACCCTGTAACAGCAACGATTATTCGTTTGGCAATAGATGGGCTTTACTACTCTGAACTGTTTAATATAGCCCCTTTAGATGAAAAGTTACGTGAAAATGTAATTCAAAAATTGATCAATATGACAAAGTAGGAGGAATTCATCTTGAATCCTTATGTAATTTTGGCAGTAGCCATTATTAGTGAAGTATTTGGTAGTTCTATGTTAAAAGTTTCGAATGGCTTTAAAAAGCTATTCCCTTCCATAGGAGTAATTTTTGGCATGTGTATAGCTTTTTACTGCTTATCTTTATCACTTAAAACAATTCACTAGGTACGGCTTATGCAATATGGTCAGGTGTAGGTACAGCCTTAACTGCATTAGTCGGTGTAATCGTTTATAAAGAATATTTTAATTTTAAAAAAGCATTAGGATTAGTGCTAATCATTGGTGGAGTTGTTGTATTGAAACTCTCAAGTGGTGGAGTTCATTAATCTTTAGTTAATCGGAGGTTATCGTATGAAAGGTTATATAGCTTTAGGGATATCCATAATAAGCGAAATATTTGGCACGACAATGTTGAAATTATCAGAAGGGTTTACTGTTGTACTCCCTTCTTTTGCGGTTATCATTGGCTTTGGATTAGCGTTTTATTGCTTATCACTATGCCTTAAGACAATTCCTTTGAGTTTAGCTTACGCTATTTGGGCAGGAGTAGGTACAGCTATAACAGCGGTAATTGGGATATTGTTATGGCAAGATCCATTTAGCATCCTGACATTCCTTGGCATAGTATTAATAATTGGAGGAGTAGTTTTATTAAATGCTTCCAACAGCCCTGAAAAAGTAGAAGAACTACCAAGTTAAAAGCTTGATGGATTCAGTATCTCTTTTGTTATTTTATATATTTTGATTATTTAAGATCCCCTTTTATAGATGAAATATTCTACGAGTATTAGCTTTTATGCCATTTTCAGAATTTACTAATTTCAATTGGCGAGTTTCTTATAATTCAGAAGCAAAAGTCATCATCGCCTGCAAGAACACTTTGCAGGATGATTTTGACTTTGAGTACAATGTGCGAACTTAAAAGATTTGTTTTTATTACATGTGTAGTTGATTGGAGCGAAGGTGGCGACTCCTGCGGGAAAAGCGGGACAGTCCAAGACCCTGCAGGAGCGTAGCGACGAAGCGGCTTGGTGCCCGCCCGCGGAAAGCGTCCACAGTAGCGGAAATTAACGGTCTTTTCTATTTATATATTTTTTAAAAAGACCGTAGACAAACCCGAATTTCTTCGAGTTTGTCTACATTCTGAAACCATCAAGTTAAAAGCTTGATGGTTTTTCTTTACTCTATATGAAGTTATTCCAGATATGAAAGCAAATCGAATTACGGTAATAGTCTTTTGCGTTCATCTAAACTTGGTAAATGGCAACTAACTGGTGCTTTCATTAATTTATGACGATTACGAGCTATTAGACGATATATTGGATTCCGCACAAACAGTGGAATAAGTTTAAAAATACTGAGTAAAGAAAATGGTGCTTTTAAATACGAGAGTAAAAAAAATACAGCCTCTGTTTCTGTCATTATTCCCGAAGGACCTTTTACTACAACAGAATCCAATTTCTTAGTAAGATTGGGCGACAGTGTATTTCTAGCTGTTTCACCTTGTAATGGAGCAAAAAAAATGTCGTGATTCCTTTCATGTTTTAATACGAACTGTACTGTCCACTGGCAGAATCCACAATTACCGTCATAAAACAGAATTATATTTTGATGACTGGTCAATATTCTCCCCCCCTTTTCTCTATGTATTACTATTAATTGTACATTATTTACTTCTTTCTTTTCAAAAAATCTAATCGAATTAGTAGAAGTTTCATTCTTATCCTCTCCAAAATATGGTTCATACTTTGTTTGATTTATGTATAATATAAATAATGGTTTTTTATTCAAATAGAAGGTCGTTGTAGTAAATTAGGGGGGATATTATGAGCAACTTAGCTTTATCAGGTGTTGTAAACTGGATCAGCATTCTTTCGGCAATATTCTATGTATTATGTTTTTACTTCACTTTAACTTTCTTTCAACAGTTAAAATCGAATGATGATAGACTAATAAAACAAACGAAAATAGCAGCGGTTGTCTGTTTATTGGTTGCATTACTAGCTCCATCACTATATGGATTCTATGTGTACAATGAAATGATGAAATAAGTATTAAGAAAACAAAGGAGGTACCACACTTCAAATGTAGTACCTCCTTTAACGTCAGATTTTGCAAAACTTAGCGCTAACTTTTTGAGTTTAGCAAAGCATAAATTGCACCCCTTTTCAAAGATTAATAATAAAAAAAGCTTTGATTAAAACGTAAGCAGTATTAAGTCGTCATAAATCACAAAAACTACCTAATGCCAAATTAGACACTAGATAGTTTAATAAACTTATTTAATACACTTTTCGAGTTGCTTCATATTGAGTAATTTGCTCATCATATTGGAAAGTTAATGAAATCTCATCCCAACCATTTAAAAGCATTTGTTTATAGTAAGGATCAATTTCAAAATTATATACTTTGCCATCTGCTGTGACAGTTTGGGCCTCTAAATTCACTTCTGTTTCAAGTGGTGATGCTTCTCCAACTGCAAGTAATTCTTCTACTTCAGAAACAGGTAACTTAATTGGTAGAATACCATTCTTGAAGCAATTGTTGTGGAAAATATCCGCAAAACTTGGAGCAATGACTACGTTGAATCCATAGTCTAAAATCGCCCATGGTGCGTGCTCACGAGATGAGCCACATCCAAAGTTTTCGTGAGCTACTAAAATTTGAGAGCCTTTATATTTTGGTTGATTTAAAACGAAATCCTCATTCGGTTGATCATTTTGATCGAAGCGCCAGTGATAAAAAACAAATTGACCAAAACCTGTACGTTCAATGCGTTTTAAAAATTCCTTAGAAATAATTTGGTCTGTATCGACATTTTTTCTGTTAAGTGGTGTTAGTACACTATTCACTATATTAATTGGTTCCATCCTCTACGCCTCCATTACACAGGTACATTTAAAATTTCGCGAACATCTACGAAATGTCCAGAGATTGCGGCTGCAGCTGCCATTTGTGGGCTTACAAGATGCGTGCGAGAACCTGCACCTTGGCGACCTTCAAAGTTACGATTAGATGTAGAAGCACATCTTTCTCCTGCTGGTACAACATCCTCATTCATTGCAAGACACATACTGCATCCTGATTCACGCCATTCAAATCCAGCTTCAATAAAGATTTTATCTAAACCTTCCTCTTCCGCTTGTTTTTTAACTGAGAATGATCCAGGTACTACGATTGCTCGAACGTTTTCATCTACTTTTTTACCTTCAATAACTGCTGCTGCAGAGCGTAAATCATGTAAACGAGAATTTGTACATGAACCGATGAAGACGTGCTGGATTGCGATATCAGTGAGAGGTGTACCCTCTTTCAAATCCATATATTGTAGTGCTTTTTTAAGTGCCTGTTTATCTGATTCTTCTTCAAAATCTGTTGCAAATGGAACATGATTCGAAATACCCGAACCCATTGAAGGATTTGTACCCCAAGTTACAAAAGGCTCGATTTCATATGAATCAATTTCCAGAGTGCGATCATATGTAGCATCAGAATCCGAAGCTAAAGATAGCCAATACTTAGCAGCTTCATCAAATGCTTTTTCTTGTGGTGCATTACGACGCCCTCTAATGTAATCAACTGTTATCTGATCTGGACTGATTAAACCTGCTTTTGCTCCTGCTTCAATTGACATATTGCAAATCGTCATGCGTTCTTCCATCGATAATTTATGAATAGCATCGCCAGTGAATTCAACGATATGCCCAGTACCTACATCAATACCAAACTTCGCAATAATTGCAAGAATAATATCTTTTGCAGTTACGCCAAAACCAAGTTCACCTTTAACTCGGATTTCCATTGTCTTTGGTTTATTTTGCCACAAAGTCTGTGTAGATAATACATGTTCCACTTCACTCGTACCAATACCAAATGCAATTGCACCGAATGCACCGTGAGTAGAAGTATGTGAATCACCGCAAACAATTGTTTTACCTGGTTGTGTTAAGCCAAGTTGTGGTCCAATTACATGAACAATTCCTTGATCAGGGTGACCCATATCTGCTAATTGAACGCCAAATTCAGCACAATTTTCAGCTAATGTGTTAATTTGTTTTTTGGCAATTGGGTCATTGATAGTCGGTAAATTCTTTGTTGGCACATTATGATCCATTGTTGCAAAACAAAGATCTGGACGACGTACTTTACGATTGTTCAAACGAAGCCCTTCAAACGCTTGTGGAGATGTTACTTCGTGAATTAAATGCAAGTCGATATAAAGCAAATCCGGTTTCCCATCCTCTTGATAAACGACATGTTGATCCCATACTTTTTCGATTATATTTTTGGCCATATAATATCACCTTTTCTTAGATATATGATGTCATAATGCTATCTGAAACAAAGCTCGTATCTAGTTCATTGATGACTTTTTCAGTCCATTCAGATGTTGTTAATACGCGACTTCCTGGAGTTGCAAGATCCGCAGTATAGTAACCATCCTCGAATACCGTTGCCACTGCACGTTCGATTTCAGCAGCTTCTTCATATAGGCCAAATGAATACTTCAACATCATCGCTACAGATAGAATAGTTGCAGCTGGGTTAGCAATGCCTAGCCCTGCAATTTCAGGAGCCGAACCATGGACTGGCTCATATAAACCGAAGTTATCAGAACGTATACTTGCAGAAGGTAACACACCAAGTGAACCTGTAATCACTGAAGCTTCATCGCTTAGGATGTCACCGAACATATTTTCCGTTACTACAACGTCATAATCTGCAGGGTTCGTAATTAACTTCATAGCCGTAGAATCGACTAAGCTGTGTTCTACTTCAACATCTGGATACCCTGCTTTCTTTTCATCTACAATTTGACGCCATAACCTTGAAGATTCAAGAACATTTGCTTTATCTACAGAAGTCAATTTCCCTCTACGAACACGCGCTAATTGGAAAGCACTATCAACAATACGTTCAATCTCAAATCGTGTGTACACTAATGTATCTATAGCTGATTTTTCCGTACGTTGACGTGGTTCGCCAAAATATAAACCACCAGTTAATTCACGAACGATAAGTAGGTCAACATCTTTCACAATTTCTTCTTTTAGAGGAGAAGCTTTTAAAAGTGACGGGATTGCTTGCACAGGGCGTAAGTTTGAAAATAAATCAAAATGCTTACGAATGCGTAGTAACCCCTTTTCAGGCCTCAATTCATCTGGGTTTTGATCCCATTTAGGACCCCCGACTGCTCCAAGTAGAATCGCATCACTTTGTTCACAAAGGGTAATCGTCTCTTGAGGTAAAGGATCGTTATGATGATCAATTGCTGAGCCACCTATTGCACCAAAAGCAATGTGGAATGTATGATGATATCTTTTACCGACTGCTTGTAACACTGACACTGCCGAGGCGATAACTTCTGGGCCAATGCCATCACCCGGTAGTACTGTAATTTTCTTTTCCATAAAAAACTCCCCCTCTATATGATTAACGAATTAATTCTTTAGCTCTTAAACCTGATTGAATAATCTGTCTATTGATAGCATTTAAATACGCTTTTGCTGAAGCTTCCAAAACATCTTGCGCTGCATCACGACCAGTAACTATTTGGTCATTGTACGTTAAGTTAATAACTGCTTCACCTAATGCGTCACGACCCTTACCTACTGACGTTACACGGTAATCTAAAATTTCTACCTTAGAGTTGATTAGCAATTCCAAAGTGTTGAAGATTGCTTCAACAGATCCAGAGCCAGTAGAAGCTACTGTTACTTCTTCTCCATCTGGTTGAATTACTTGCACAGTAGCAGTTGGAATGTTTTCTGTTCCGTATTGAACTTGCACACTTTTTAGTTCATATACTGGAATTTCTTCATACTGGATTTGTTGATCTGTCAATAAAGTTAATAAGTCTTCTTCAGTAATTTCCTTCTTACGATCAGCTAACTTTTTAAATTCCGCAAATGCGCGGTTAATTTTATCATCGCTTAAGTCAAAGCCCATCGATTCAGCACGGTCTTTGAAGGCGTGTCTTCCGGAGTGTTTACCTAAAACGAGAGGAATCGCGCTTTCTCCAATTAAAGCCGGCGTAATAATTTCATAAGTCTCAGGATTCTTTAACATACCATCTTGATGGATACCTGATTCATGAGCGAAAGCATTCTTACCTACGATAGCTTTATTTGGTTGAATAACGACACCTGTAAGTTTACTGACGAGTTGACTCGTACGCTTAATTTCTTGCAAGTTAATGCCCGTTTCGATTCCGTAAAAGTCTTTACGAATGTGCATTGCAACAGCGATTTCTTCTAAGGCTGCATTACCAGCACGTTCACCGATTCCGTTAATCGTACCTTCAACTTGATTGGCGCCATTTTCAATAGCTGCGATTGAGTTTGCAACAGCCATGCCTAAATCGTCATGACAATGAGCGGAGAAGTTCACTTTGTCACTACCAGTGACATTTTCTGTTAAATACTTAAATAATGCACCATATTCAGCAGGGCTTGCATAACCTACTGTATCTGGAATGTTAATAGTAGTTGCACCTGCTTTAATTACTTCGTTAATAATACGTACAAGAAATTCACGGTCAGAGCGGAAGGCATCTTCTGCAGACCATTGAACAAGTGGAAATGTATTTTTTGCATATTTGACAGCTTCTACGGCTGCTTCCACAACTTGATCAGGTGTTTTGTTTAACTTGTATTGCATATGGATTGGACTTGTTGCAAGGAATACATGAATATGTGGTTGTTCAGCATTTTTAAGGGCGTCCCAAGTAATATCAATATCCTTTTTAATTGCTCTAGCAAGACCTGTAACGATAGAGTTTTTAACTGTACCTGCAATACGTTGTACAGCTTCGAAATCGCCAGGGGATGAAGCAGGAAAACCTGCTTCAATAATAGATGCCCCAAAGCGTTCTAGCTGTTTTGCAATTTCAAGCTTCTCGGCGGTATTTAAGTTAATACCAGCTGATTGCTCTCCATCACGTAGTGTAGTATCAAAAATTTCAATTTTGCGCACTCTTAACCACTTCTTTCTCAATCTTTTTGCCGTTATTTACGAAAGGCATCATTTCACGAAGCTTATCTCCAACTTCTTCGATTTGGTGCTCAGCTTCTGCTTTTTTAATAGCATTGTATTTTGGACGGTTTGTTTCGTTTTCGTTGATCCAATCTTTTGCGAATTTACCTTCTTGGATATCAGTTAGAACGTCTTTCATACGTTCTTTTACAGATGCATCGATTACGCGTGGACCAGATACGAAATCTCCCCATTCAGCTGTATCTGAGATTGAGTAGCGCATGTTAGCGAGACCGCCTTCATACATCAAGTCAACGATTAATTTTAATTCATGCATACATTCGAAATAAGCGATTTCTGGTTGGTAACCTGCTTCTACTAAAGTTTCGAAACCAGCTTTTACTAGAGCTGTAGTACCCCCACAAAGAACTGCTTGCTCCCCGAATAGGTCTGTTTCTGTTTCTTCTTTGAAAGTAGTTTCGATTACACCAGCACGTGCTGCACCGATACCTTTTGCATAAGCTAAAGCTGAATCTTTTGCGTTACCAGTCGCATCTTGGAAGATACCGAATAATGCTGGTACACCTGCGCCAGCTTCGTATGTGCGACGTACTAAGTGTCCTGGACCTTTTGGAGCTACTAAGAATACATCAACATCAGCTGGTGGTACGATTTGGCCAAAGTGAATGTTAAAACCATGTGCGAACACTAACGCATTGCCTGCTTGTAGTCCTGGTGCGATTTCTTCTTCATAAACTGCTTTTTGGCGTTCATCTGGAAGTAAGATCATGATTACATCTGCTTCTGCAGCTGCTTCTTTAACTGTTTTTACATTTAGGCCGTCTTGTTCTGCTTTATCGAAAGATTTCCCTGGACGGATACCAACTGTAACGTCGAATCCTGATTCATTAAGGTTTTGAGCATGTGCATGACCTTGTGAACCGTATCCGATTACTGCGATTTTTTTACCTTGTAAAGTTGCCTCGTTGATATCGTTGTTATAGTACATTTTTGCCATTTTAAATTCCCCCTGATTGGTTTAGTAGTTTTTGTAAAGCTATTTATTATAAAATCGAAAGTTGCGCTGTTGGTTTTGCTTGTGCATCACGTACAAATGCAGTAACGCCAGTACGTGTTAGCTCTTTAATACCATATGGTTGGATCAACTCGATGAAAGCATCAATTTTTTCTGGATTCCCGACGATTTGGTAAGTTACTACATTTTTACCCATATCGATAATGGAACCACGGAAAGGTTCGACAATTGAGTTAATCTCCATGCGCAAATTCGGTGGAGCAACAACTTTAATGAGTGCAAGCTCACGTATAACGATTGATTTTTCAGTGATGTCATTAACTTTAATCACATCAATTTGTTTTGAGAGCTGTTTGACCAATTGTTCAATTTTGTTTTCATCTTCAACATGTACGATGAAAGTCATTTTAGAGATATCCGGCTGTTCTGTATGACCAACCGTGATACTTTCGATGTTAAATTGTCTTTTCATAAGTAGACCTGTGACGCGATTTAATACACCACTTTGATTGATTACAGTTACTGTTATAACTCTTTTCATCCTTTTTTCACCCCAATCATTTCATCCAATCCTTTACCCGGTGCTACCATTGGGTTTACAACTTCAAGTTGTTTTACACGACAATCGATTAGTACTGGTTCATCTGACAATAGTGCTTCAGTCAGTACATTTTCAGCCTCATGGATTGTATCGATGCGATAGCCCTTAACACCATACGCCTCAGCAAGTTTTACGAAATCTGGCTGAACTGGCATTAAAGAAGATGAATAACGCTCTTCATAGAACGTTTCTTGCCATTGTCGAACCATTCCTAGACAGCTGTTATTTAAAATAACAATTTTCACTGGTAAGTTAAATTCTTTCAATAAAGCAAGTTCTTGAGATGTCATTTGGAAGCCTGCATCACCTACAATAGAGATAACTCTTTGATCAGGTTTAGCAAACTGTGCACCAATTGCAGCTGGGAAACCAAAGCCCATTGTTCCAAGTCCACCAGATGTTACCCAGTTATGATCACTTTTAAATTTGTAATATTGCGCTGTCCACATTTGGTGTTGCC
This sequence comes from Viridibacillus sp. NPDC096237, assembly GCF_050278625.1. Lineage (NCBI taxonomy): Bacteria > Bacillati > Bacillota > Bacilli > Caryophanales > Caryophanaceae > Viridibacillus > Viridibacillus sp. NPDC096237. The sequence continues at coordinate 16,689 of NZ_JBNNTI010000025.1, forward strand.
CAACATCTGTCGTGACGATAGCTTCACCATTAGTAATACGGTTGATTAGCTCTACTGCTTGTTGTGGATAAACTGTATCTGGCTCTTTTGCGTCATACCATAATGGATACTCTGCAAGACATTCAGTCAAATATTCGTGCCAAAGCTTCGTATCTGGTGTTACAAACACTTGTTTTAACAGTACTTTTAATGCTTCTTTTGCATCAGCAACAATCGGAATATCAGTTGGAACGTTTTTGCCAATTTCAGCTGGATCAATATCGATATGAATAATTTTCGCTTTTTTAGCGAATTTGCTTAGATCTCCTGTAAGACGGTCATCGAAGCGCGCCCCTATATTGATAAGTAGATCACAGTTACTAATCGCCATATTTGACGTAAATGTACCGTGCATACCTGCCATTCCTAGGAAGAGCTCGTGTTCCCCGTTAATACTGCCAAGTCCAAGCAAAGTGTTCGTTACCGGAATATTGTGTTTTTCGGCAAATTCAGTTAATTCAGCTGATGCATCTGCTGCTAAAATACCAGCACCCGCTAATATTAAAGGTTGTTTCGCTTCCCCAATAGCTTTCACAGCTTTTTGGATTTGTAAAAAGTTCGGATGTAATGTTGGCTGATAACCAGGTAAAATAATTGGAGCATTATCATCCACTTCTGATTGGAAGATAGTATTTGCGATATCTTTTGGGATATCAACCAGTACTGGTCCTTTACGACCTGTTGAAGCTATGTGAAATGCTTCCTTCACGATTCTAGGAATATCATTAATGTCCTTCACTTGATAGTTATGCTTAGTAATCGGCTGAGTAATGCCAACAATATCAGCTTCTTGGAAAGCATCCGTTCCAACAACTGTTGTTGCGACCTGACCAGTAAAGACTACAAGTGGTAATGAATCCATCATGGCATCTGTAATACCTGTTACTAGGTTTGTAGCTCCCGGACCTGATGTAGCAATAACGACTCCTGTTTTACCTGAGACGCGAGCATAACCTTCTGCAGCATGAATTGCACCTTGCTCATGTCTGGCGAGTATATGTTTAATCGGATCTTTATAAAGTGCGTCATATAATGGTAAGACTGCACCACCTGGATATCCGAAAATAATTTCTACATTTTGTTTCTTTAACGATTCAATGAATAATGCAGCACCATTTTGTTGCTTTTTAATTTCTTGCTTGGCCTCTTCTGGTGCTGATTCTCTACTCTTTAGTGGAACTTGTGCATTCATCATATAACTCCTCCCTAATTTTCTATATAAAAAAAGCCCATTTCTCCGCACGCAAAGAAATCCTTTACGTAGGGATGAAAATAAGCTTTTCATGGTACCACCCTTGTTCATAGTCAAAAGACTACCTCTTGAATAGACGAATCCATTCTTTATCTAACGAGCACAATTGGTTGCGCCCGGGGTTACCTAATTACTTGCGTGTTTAGTAACCCACTCAGAGGGGATGTCGGATATAGTTGTATTACCGGCTCCCAGCACTACCGGCTCTCTGTGAATACTAAAATCTATAACCTTTAACCTCATCAACGATTTTATTATTTAATTGTTAACTAAATTTTCATTACGCCACCAGTAGAAGCGCTCGTTACAAGTTTGGAATATCTTGCTAAATACCCTTTTTTAATCTTTGGTTCAAATGGTTTTAAGTTTTGCTTTCTTTCAGCTAGAATTTCAGCGGATACTTGTAATTCTATTGTACGGTTTGTTAAATCAATAGAGATTGTGTCACCATTTTCTACTAATGCGATCGGTCCACCATCTGCAGCTTCTGGAGAGATATGCCCGATTGAGATACCTCGTGAAGCACCTGAGAAACGACCATCTGTAATAAGAGCTACCTCTTTTCCTAGACCACGTCCCATAATAGCGGATGTTGGTGCAAGCATTTCAGGCATTCCTGGTCCGCCTTTTGGTCCTTCATAACGGATGACTACGACATGACCTGCTTGAACTGTGCCATTATCGATGTTCTCTTGAGCTTCCTCTTGAGAGTCAAAGACAATCGCTTCACCAATGAAATCTTTGATAGAAGGATCAACAGCACCTACTTTAATAACTGCGCCTTCAGGAGCAATGTTACCGAATAGTACTGATAAACCGCCTACAGGACTATATGGATTATCTTTTGTACGTATGACATCCGTATTTGTAATTTCATGTCCTGCTACATCTTCAGCAATTGTTTTACCTGTTATGGTAATACGCTCTTTATGAATTGCACCATCAATTTTACAAAGCTCATTGACGATTGCACTGACACCACCTGCAAGATGAACATCATGCATTGAATAGTTTGAAGCTGGCATAATTTTCGATAAATACGGCACACGTTCAGCTACCTTATTAATGTCTTCTATGTTGTAATCAATTTCTGCTTCATGGGCGATGGCTAATGTATGTAAAACGGTATTAGTTGAACCTCCCATTGCCATATCAAGGGCAAAAGCATCATCGATAGTTTCTTTCGTAATGATATCGCGCGGTTTTACATCATCCTTGATCATTTGGACTAAATGTTTTGCAGCGTCTTTGATCAATTGATGACGCGCCTCAGAAGTTGCTAAGATTGTACCGTTTCCTGGTAAAGCCATTCCTAGCATTTCCATAAGAGAGTTCATAGAGTTAGCGGTAAACATCCCTGAGCATGAACCACAAGTTGGGCATGCATTGTCTTCAATGTCTTTCAATTGCTCTGCTGTCATTTGGCCGCTTTTATAAGCACCTACACCTTCAAATACAGAAGTTAATGAAAGTTGCTCACCTGTAGATGAAACACCCGCTTCCATTGGACCACCTGATACAAACACAGAAGGTACATTTGTACGAACCGCTGCCATTAGCATCCCTGGAGTGATTTTGTCACAGTTTGGTATGTAGAATACTCCATCAAACCAGTGTGCATTGATAACTGTCTCAGCAGAATCTGCGATTAATTCACGGCTTGGTAGTGAATAACGCATTCCGATATGTCCCATAGCAATCCCATCATCAACACCAATAGTATTGAATTCGAATGGAATCCCACCAGCTTCACGAATCGCCTCTTTAACTACTTCAGCAAACTTTTGAAGATGAACATGACCTGGAATAATATCAATATAAGAATTACAAACTCCTATAAATGGTTTATCTAAATCTTTTGTTTTAACACCTGTTGCATATAGTAAACTTCTATGCGGAGCACGGTCGACTCCTTTTTTTATCATGTCACTTCTCATTTTTAACGCCCCTTATTACACTACTGTAGTTTTTTTATCGTAAACTTTTACCCCATCTTGTTCTACTATTGCACGGAAACCTTCTAAGATGTCATTTGTTACTTTCCCTGGCGTTCCGTCGCCAATGACACGGCCATCTACTTTTACTACAGCGATTACTTCTACAGCTGTACCTGTTAAGAAAACTTCATCAGCTACATATACATCATGTCTAGTAAATACACCTTCAATTGCTTCGTATCCTTTATTCGCAGCAACTTCTAAGATTGCATTACGTGTAATTCCTTCTAAAGCTCCGATAAAACCTGGAGGTGTGATTAATTTGTTGTCTTTAATGATAAATATATTATCGCTTGAACCTTCCGCTACATAACCTTCAGCATTCAACATTAATGCTTCAGGAACACCTGCTAAGTTAGCTTCGATTTTAACAAGAATATTATTTAAATAGTTTAATGTTTTCGTTTTTGGACTTAATACATCAGAGCGATTACGACGGCTTGAAGCTGATACAATTTCAATACCAGTTTTGTAAAGTTCTGCTGGAAATAGAGCTAGTGGTTCAGCAATTACAATTACGCTCGCACGTTTACAGCTTCTAGGATCTATTCCTAAATTACCTATGCCACGTGAAATGATTAAACGAATATATGCACTTTGTAGAGAGTTTACTTTAATGGTTTCCTTCACTATTTCAATCATTTCTTCAATTGTGTATGGAATTTCTAGTAAAATGGATTTTGCTGATTCATAGAGACGTATTAAATGTTCCTCTAAACGAAAGATATTTCCGTTATATGCTCGAATTCCTTCAAACACACCATCACCATATAAAAAGCCATGGTCATAAACTGATACTTTCGCATCTTCCTTCTTAACAAAATCTCCATCAAGATAGATTAACTGTTCTCCCATACTTATCACTCTTTCTTTAAATAACATAGTCACGTTTTAAATGTTGTCTCAAACGTTTTTTTAAATTGTTGCTATCATAGTACGTATTTGAACCGACGTCAACCTTATTTTTTTGAATTGTTTATCAATTTAGATATCTAGTTACTTATGTATGCGTTTTCATTCCCTTTCAGTTTGATTTTAGCTAAATAATGAACAAATTATTAATTTTTAGAAAAAATTATTAATTAGATTAATTTAGATATAAAAAAATAGCCCCATTCCATTTTTATGTAAGAAATGGAATGGGGCATAAAAGGAGTTACATTATCATACTTTTGCACTCTACACTAGAAAATAAAGTCTTAAAATAAGCTGTCATGAAAACGTTATTTGGATCGCTTTTTTCACGCTGCGCTAAAAATACCGGTAAATTCGGATACAATTCCAGCATTCTTTCAGCAGTTAGTCCGTTTACTTTTCCAAAATGAGGTCGACCATTATACTTTATCATAAGATGTTGCACCCATCTAAAATAAGGTTTTTCATCCATACCCTTATACATATGGAATGCTAAAAATGCTGATTCTACTCCCCCCGTCGGACTCAAGTAGCCCATCTCACCTGCTGCCGTTCTGCATTCAATCGGAAAATGCACACGGAATGGATGTGATTTCAACGTATAATGTATCTCTTCCATACAAGCTTCAAAATGTTCTAAAGGTATCGCATATTCACATTCTAAGAATTTCACATTACGAGGTGTTGGGAACATTTCATAGCTAAGGCCAGTTTTAACACCATTTGGCACACTTGAAGCAGAAATTTTACTAACAAATGCTGTTCTTTTTGGCTGTTTACGACAAATCTCTGACATTAGATAAAACAAACCATTTTCTACAAATTGATTTTTAACGCTTTCAATAACTTTAGATGATTTCGATTGTTCTATGATTGGTACCATGTTCATCATTTTCACTTGTACTTTCTCACTACCTGGGAAGTAAAACCATTCTAAATGACGATTTTCTCTTATCATCTGTGACCAATCCTGTAGTGCCACTGGTAATAAAGATTGTGTTGAAGTGCATTTTAAACTATATAAAGGCACTGTTTGAAGTGTTACCTGAACAAGAACTCCTAGCAGACCTAAAGATAGATGTAAGGAGTTAGATAATTCATCATCTGCCCTTTTATGCTCATGATACTGTCCTAATCCATCTACAAAACCCCAAGCAATCACTTGATTTGAAATAGAGCCAAGTGTAATACCTGTACCATGTGTCCCTGTAGAAACTGCTCCAGCAATAGTTTGCTCTTGTATATCCCCCATATTCTGAAGTGCTAAACCGTATTCCTTTAGCATTGGCCCGATCTCATATAAATAGGTCCCTGCCCATAGCGTTACTTCTCCTGATGCCTGATCAACATTGATTAACCCTCGCATATTGTGTAAAGATACAGCTATATCATCAGGCATAGCAACGGGGCTAAAAGAATGGCCTGCACCCGTTACGCGAATTGTTTGACCATTATCACTTACCTTTTTTATAATTTCCGATAGATGTTCAGTAGAAAGTGGCAATAAGGATCTAGACGGTTTACTAACCACATTGCCAGACCAATTTATCCATTCTTTTTGATCAATCCAATCTTTTACAGAAAACATTTCCCTTCCCCCCTATAAGTTACGAAACTATCAATATATTGATCTTCTCGTTTCGCTTCAAGGCGTAGAAAGCGCTCACATAACTCTCCTGCCTTGGCGTGACGAAAATAGATATTATCCCCAATACTTACTTGATGACCACCGTGTAATTGAAGAGGTGTTTGCACTTCACCTGCACCTTCTAAATCATAAAAACTATATTTATGTTCGTCGTAAGGCACCGGTTGTTTGTCCTTTCCTATCGCACCTGAAGCAATATATCCCCCTCCATGACAAACAACGACATTCGGTGCAGGTTTTCTCGTGACGCGTAAAGTAAATCCTGCCGCTGGTTGTAAATGCAACGTATGATAGCGATCAAAAAGTGCTGGCGCAAAAAACGCTGAACCAACTGTCACCTCTGTCACTTCATCTTGAGTCACCGTATATTGTAGGCTACCCGAACCTCCTCCATTAACAATTTCTAACGTTGAATAGCATCTTAATATTTCCTCAACAGCTTGTTTACGAAAAATGGCTAACTTCTTTTTCGAATTATTCTTCAAAAATTTGATCATCGGCGCTTGCCACTTTTGAAGTGGTTTATCGATAACTCCAGCAATTTGCGCTTCGTACCCCATCAAGCCCTTAATGACAATATTAGGGAACTTCGATAGTTGTGATAGAAATTGTGTTAGTTGCTGCATAGAATGCAACGACGAACGCCTTGTCCCGAAATAGATAAAGGGAGTTTTCATCGAAAGATTGATATCGATACAAATATGTAAAGGCGTTTCGTATTCACTTGCTATATCTTGTAAAAATTGAATTTGTCTCACATCATCTACCATAAAGGTGATATCCTTACCTTCTTTTACATGAGACACAAGCTTTCTCGTACTCTCTCTTTCCAGTATTGGATAACCAATAAGAAAGTGATTGAACCCTTCATCTATCAAAAACGACGTCTCTTCGGCAGTAAATGTCATCCATCCTGAAAAAGACTTTAACTTTGAAGCGATATAAGTGAGGAGTGATTTAGAACGAATCGATTTTGTCGCAATTCGAATGTCCTTCCCATTTGTATGTTGATTGATAAAATCGATATTGTCATCTAGTGCGTTTAAATCAATCCACGCAAACGGACATTCTAAATGTTCAAAGGCTCGATCAAACGGTTCCATTGCCTCACATCCTATCTATATATTAAATGACAAAAAATGCCCTTTTAGCGAGAAACCCATCTAAATAATGATGTTTTACTTTTCCGGCTAAAAGAGCATTTGAAAAATCATAAGCATTTCAATTCGACAGCGACTAACGAATCTCCCATAAATCCAATGTAAGATTTAAGAAGAAAATTGTGTGAATAAGCACAAATATTAATCCTTGTTTATTAAATTTCTTCTTTAAGGTTTGATTCATAAGCACTTCCCCCTTCTTTTTCCATATTATAATCATAAACAGCTTATTTTGCAAAAATTCAAACTTATACGTTTTATATGACAATTCCACCTCTCTATGTAATGATATATGTAAAGACATGTTTGGAGGTTATTATCATATGAAGAAAGCTTTATTAGTAATCGATTATACGAATGATTTTGTGGCTGATGATGGAGCATTAACTTGTGGCGAAGCTGGTCAAGCAATTGAACAAACCATTGCTTCACTCACAGAACTATTTATTAAAGAAGATGAGTTCGTTGTTTTTGCTTGTGATCTACATGAAGCGAATGATAAGTATCATCCAGAATCTAAATTGTTCCCTCCTCATAATATTCTCAATACTGCCGGAAGAGAACTCTTTGGATCATTACAAAACATTTACAAAAACCATCAAAAACAAAGTAACGTGTTATGGATAGATAAAACACGCTACAGTTCATTTGCTGGGACAAATTTAGAACAACTTTTAGCTGAAAGAGGCATTCGTGAAATTCACCTAGTCGGCGTTTGCACGGACATTTGTGTCTTACATACTGCAGTAGATGCATATAACAAAGGTTTCAAGACGTATATCTATGAAAATGGTGTTGCGAGCTTTGACGAAAACGGCCATAATTGGGCATTACGACATTTCAAAAACACGCTTGGTGCAGAGATTATTTCAAATTAAGGTTTAAAATCACTTCTTTAAGGCTATACGAATAATATACACCTAAAGGAGTGGTCATAAATGAGTATTATTTTATATTTAATCGTAGGTGGATTAATCGGCTGGGTTGCTGGTTTAATTTTAGGTAAAGATATACCTGGAGGAATCATAGGTAATATGGTTGCAGGGATTTTAGGTTCTTGGCTTGGTGGGAAATTGCTTGGTTCATGGGGATGGGAAGTTCAAGGTTTCTACGTATTCCCTTCAATTATCGGTGGCGTGATTTTAGTCTTCGTCGCAAGTTTAATTTTAAGAGGTATGAACAAGTAACCTATAAAATAGAAGGCTTGATCAAGCAGTTAAATTTGCTTGATCAAGCCTTTATTATCTTATTTATGCCACTACTTCATAAAATGATACTAAGTACTTCATCTAAAACACACGTGATATACCCTTATTATTTAATGTTACAAGTATCATTGTCTTACTTTTTATCAGAGTGTAGCGCAATTTTACTATTAAATACGAGTTCTTTTTTATGTTTATCATAGAGTTTGTAGTAATAGAGTACATTCTCTACATATTCGTCATCATGATTATAATGATAAACAGCTTTTTTTATATTACCATCTGCTGCGCCGCTAGAAGCTAAATAATTGGCAGCACTATAAATAGCATCTTCGATATTATATGGATCTGCTAAACCATCATCATTAGCATCTACACCATAACCACCGTAACTTTTAATTGTTTTAGGATCTGTCAATTCCTTCTTTTTAATATTGCCCTTTCCAAGGTTTTTACAAGAAGGATGCTGCCAACCAACAAAAGTACAAGGCATAAATTGCATATGCCCTACCGCTCCAACAGGTGATTCTAATGTTTTCATTGTTGAGAATCTCGTTTCAATACGATGATGGGCAGCGAGTAGCGTCCAAGGAATTTTATATTTCTTTGCTGCCTTCTGATAAATCGGAATATACTTATTTGGAATTTCTATATCAAATGCTGGTTTATCTTTCATATCTTCAGCACCAAGTTGTTTAATAATAGGTAACTCTTTAAGCTGCTGCCACATGATGATTGTCGTTGTATACAGTGCAATCGATACAGGGATTAGTAAAATAATCAGCCAGAGCTTCAATTTCATATGTAATTGTTGCTTCTTTTTATTTACCATTCTCTAAACACCTATCATCACATTATAAAGTAAGATTATCGACATCGACTATTGGATGGGTTTCTTTTTAGCGATGAAGAACGCTAACACAAATGCGATAATAGCAAATGCAAAAGAACCTGAATATACGACACGAATGCCGTTAGCTATAATATCGACCAGTTGGCCAATTTCTTCACTAGAAAATATATTTGTATCAAAATCACCATTTAAATTGATGTCACCCTTGCCAAAACTAGCTAATTTTTCGCTTGTTGCTAGATTAAACAACATACCGAAAATTGCTGCCCCTACGGATTGACTAAATGTATTTATAAAAGAATTTAAACCAATCGATGTACCAAGTTGGTCTCTTTCTGCAGAAGTTTGTACAGCGATGATTAACATTGGCGCTATAAAGCCCATACCAATACCTAACATCCCTGTTCCAACGTAAACAAGTATTTCATTTGAGTCAGCAGACAAAGTTGTTAAGATAAATGTCGCAATTAATAACAAACCTGTCCCGATCTGAATAATCGTTTTAGTTGTTATACGACCTATCAAATTCCCCGCTAAAATTGCGCCGACCGTCCACATAACAGATAATGGTGTCAACATTAAACCAGCTTGAGTTGCATTCTTGCCAAAAACCGATTGTGCAAAAATAGGTAAGTATGCCGAAATACTAATAACAATCGCCATTACGAACAATGTTAAACCGTTCACTATATTTAAGCGACGATTTCTGAATAATGATAGAGGTACAATCGGCTCTTCAGCTTTTAGTTCTACTCGAACAAATATGAAAAGTGCAATAGCTGCTACTGCATATAAAATAATTGAGGTAGTGCCAAACCAATTTTGTGTATTACTGCCTTCAATAATCGTATAAAGTAATGCAATCATCCCTATTGAGAAGAATAGCGCTCCTGCGTAATCAATTTTACGCTTCTCCGCTTTTACTTCGTCCTCATAGTATTTTGCAATCATAAAAATAGAGCCTAAACCAAACGGTATATTTAATAAGAAAATATAGTGCCAAGTTAATTGGTCTACAATAAACCCACCAACTAGTGGTCCAACTACACCAGAAACGCCCCAGACCATACTAATCCAACCTTGACCTTTTGCACGTTTTTTCTCAGTATCAAATAATTCCCCTACAATCGTTAATGTAATCGGTAAAATCGAACCCGCACCAATCCCTTGAATTGCTCTGAATATGATTAACTGCTCCATAGACTGTGCTAGACCACACAATAATGAGCCTAATAAGAAAATAGAAATACCAATGATAATCATTTTTTTTCGACCAAATAAGTCCGCTAATTTACCAAATATAATTGTCGCAATAGCTGATGTTAGTAAATAAGCTGAATAAATCCAACTAATTAGCTCAACACCCGACAAATCGGTAGTAATACTTGGAATTGCTGTAGCGACAATCGTACCTTCAATTGCTGCAAGTGCCGTAGCAAGTAAAACGGCGATAAATACTCTATTCATAAAAAACCTCAATTCTAAGAAAAAATATACAATCCTACTAAATAAAATATTATAACACGAAAACAACAAATTACCTATATGACTAAATTTTCCTAGTTTCTCACAAAGAGGTTTGATACTGTAAAAAAATAGGTATTATTCAAAATGGACAAAACAACCATTTAGTTTGTTTATCCATCTATTTAGGAGGTACATATACATGTGGGAAGATTTTAAAAAATTCGCCTTAAAAGGCAATGTTATTGACTTAGCTGTAAGGGTTGTAAAAGGGGGAGCTTTCGGGAAAATCGTAACTTCGTTAGTAAATGATATTATTACACCGATTGCCTCTTTATTACTTGGAACAGTGTCATTCACTGACTTACATTACAAGGACTTAAAATATGGTAACTTTATACAAAGTTCACTTGATTTCTTTATCATTGCATTCTCAATTTTCATGTTCATTTGAATCATTTCTAAATTGAGTCTTAAGAAGAAAAAAGAAGAGGTTGTTGTTGAAGCACCTACTACTGAAGAATTATTAAAAGAAAAGCAATCATAAAATAGACAGAAAACCGAGCGACTCTCAACGAATCGCTCGGTTTTTTATTTACCATCTTCAATTATTGTTTCCATATCGATTGCAATTGTATCAAAAGGTACATCTATTTCGCCACTATAGCTTTTCACTACAACACCGTTTTGATCAACTAAAAAGAAAGTTGACTGATGCGTAACTTGATCTGTGTTATCCGTTTTTTTGACAAATGCATGAAAGGATTTAGCAGCAAAGCTTTCGATTTCTTTTTGCGTGTACCCTGTTAAAAGATTCCATTTTGAATCATCAGGTACTGGATAGTTTTTTAAGTGATTTTTTAATACTTTTGGAGAATCCGATTCAGGGTCAACACTAAATCCGACAATGTTGTAGTCTTCTAACCCTTTGTCTTTGAAAGATTTTTGAATATCTGTCATATTTATCGTCATTGGCGGACATACAGTAGTACACTTTGTAAAGATGAACATAGCTAACCAAGGTTTTCCTTTTAAAGAATCTAACGAAACTTTTTCGTTGTGCTGATTAGTATATTCAAACGGTTGAATTTCATAATTTATATCCGCCTTAAATTTCTCATTGCCACATGCAGATAATACTAATGCAATAATTAATAATAAAGGCAATGTTAAATTTCTTCTTGTCATGATTAATTCACTCCTTCATACAAACAATCTTATCGAATTGAATGCAATAATACAAGAAGGCTGTATCATCCGTTTCTGACGAATTTGTGAAGGCTTACGCTTTTAAAGAGACTAGCACATCGTGAATCGATTCCAGTTTAGACTCGACACGGTGCATCAAATAAAATGATACGACGATTGGAAATCCCACTTCCTGTATAAACGTCAACCATTGCTCCATCTCATTCACCCCTTTTCAAATAGAAAAGATTATAGAAAAGATTGCCCCATCAGCTCTATTGGCGAACGAGACAATCTATCCTTATTATGCTTGTACTAGATATTCAGTCACTTGACGATCTACTATTTGTGCACCCTTAATCATTGCTAAAGGCTCGCCGTTCACTGAAAATACTGCACTGTCGATTATTGCTACCATCGCTTCACTAATTTCATGTTCAGACAGCGAGTCCTTTGGTGCATCGATGTTAATCGTATAATTTTTGTTACCTACCGTTTTGAATTGTAGCTGTAATACTTTTGCCATTCGTATCCCCTCCCCTCTTTAAGCTATTTACTCAATACTTCTTGTAATTCGTTATACTCAATTTTGTTCACATTATTGCTTGTTAGTCCTGCAATTGCATTTGATACTGCTACCAACGCTTCTGCTTGTACACCTTTAATAACATTGTTGTACGTTTTCTTCTTTTCCAATGGCGCTCCTTTGTCATTTGTACCAACTACGAATGTCAAGCGCAGTGTTGCGGTATTGAAATCAAATATTGCCATGCTGTTCACCCCCTCTCACTCATTAAATAGATTTTTTAAAAAGAAAAGGAGACAACAGGTGAATTTTTTACAACTTCCTTTTATAATGGTATAAGAGTATAGAAGAGGTGAGAGGTTTGTTAACTGGCTGGTTTCTGTGGTTTATATTAATTTGGGTAGTTTTATTCATTGGCTTAATGGCAATTGGCGGATTCTTTATGTTCCGTAAGTTCTTAAAAAGGATGCCTAAAGAAGATGGTAAATCTGCTATGGATTGGGAAGAACATTATGTTAGTGAGACAATCCATTTATGGGGTGACGACTCTAAGGCTTTATTAACTGAGCTTGTAAGCCCTGTTCCTGATTTATTTAGACCTGTTGCAAAGCAAAAAATAGCAGGTAAAATTGGAGAGTTGGCATTAGAGGAAAAAGCGTCGTCTATTTCATTTGATTTAATTATTAGAGGATATATTATCGCCTCTCCAAAAAGAGATCATAAATTTTTACGTAAAAAATTAACACAAATGAAAATAGATACAACACCGTACGAACATCTACTTGATTAAGTAATAAAGAAAAAGGTTCTTCTCCATTTGATATAGAGAAGAACCTTTTTTATTTTGCATGTAATTGTTTTTCAAGCTTTTTATAACGAACTAACATCGCAATTCGCCATGGAACAATCATTGAAAATGCCAAAATCCAGAACATACCGCCAAGTTCACCTAAATGGAATGCACCACTTAGACAAATTTTCGCTACAGTACGGACAATCAATAAACCCGCTAAAATAAAGAAAAACGCTTTAGAAGGCTTTAAAAAGATGTCATCTTCAACAATATGAAATTTTGATGTAGCAATTAATACGGTTGAAAATATGATTCCTACTAAAATTGCTTCTAACACTTGTGGCCATGGTACCCTGAAATATTCAAAGCAAAACATTAAAGCACCGGTAGACATCGCAATTGGTGGTATAATGATTTTCTTTGCACTCGCAGGTTTTTTAGCCGATTTAGCTCTCACAGTCATCGCCATAATGCCCATAAAGACAACGGCGACAGTTGAGCCTATAACCATATATTGAGAAGGAATTGAACTCAACATAATAGACCCTCTCCTCACATAACTAATATTCCACTACTTTTACAATTGTAGACATTAAGCGTTGCTGATCAAAAGGTTTCGTAATAAAATCTTTGGCACCCATTGAGAGTGCTTGTAAAATCATCTTCTGCTGTCCTAACGCACTAATGATGATAATTTTCGCATCAGGAAATTCATCGATGATCACTTTAGTTGCATCTAACCCCGTCATAACCGGCATGGTTACATCCATTGTCACGACATCTGGCAATAATTCACGATACTTTTCAATTGCTTCCTTGCCATTAATAGCTTCGCCAACAACTTCATAAGTTGAGTCAGCTAACATTGTTTTAATCGCATGACGCATAAACATCGTGTCATCTACTACTAATACCTTCGTCAAACACCCAACCCCTAATATGAAACTAAAAATACTATACTACTAAAAAGTTAGTTAAGCCAATTATAATCCGATAAAATCCCCGAATATTGGTTGTAAAAGACGAATAATTAGTGTCATCCCATTAAAGTATAATAGAATACCAACAACAATCATTACATACCCGCCGACTTTAACGATTTTCTGACTATGGTTACGAATCCAACTTAATCTTGTCATAAAGAATGATAAAAGAAGAAATGGAATAGAAAAGCCAAGACTATATGTCAGTAAATACCAAATTCCTGAACCAGGATTTGTACCAGCAAGTGATAGTATACCTCCTAATATCGGGCCAGTACATGGTGTCCAACCCGCTGCAAACGCTAAACCAATTAAGAAAGAGCCAATGTATCCAGCTGGTCTATTTTTAAATTGGAATTTGCGATCTTTCATTAAAAAGTCCGGTGTAAATACGCCAATAATCATTAATCCAAAAATAACAATTAATATCCCACCAACTTGTCGAATCAGGTCATCATACCTGTAGAAGAATCCTGAAAGATAAGATGTAGTTAATCCTAGAATAAGGAATATCATTGTAAATCCTAGTAAGAAAAACAATGTGTGCAAAATAGCCGTCTTTTGAAGCATTCCTTTGTCATTTTTTAATTTATCAAATGACACGCCTGTTATGTAAGAAAGAAATGCTGGATAAAGCGGCAACGTACATGGTGAGATAAAACTTAAAATACCTGCACCAAATGCTAAAAAATAGTTAAAATCAGTATTCATATTTTGTTGTCGCTCCTTAAAGTTTCTGTACCCATCGTACCAAACTTTTTAACAAATTTCTTTTCTTTTGTCTGTGAATTTTTCATGACAAAATAAAGCAATGAATATAGCGACACTAATTACTATAGAATATGCTCTGAAATTATGTGATAAAACTAGGTTGAGGATGGGATTTGGGAGATTTGGGGTTACTCGAGCTTTCTTTAGCGCTACTCGGGCTCTCTTTAGCGCTACTCGGGCTCTCTTTAGCGCTACTCGAGCTTTCTTTAGCGCTACTCGAGCTTTCTTTAGCGCTACTCGAGCTCTTTGGGCTACTCGAGCTTTCTTTGGCGCTACTCAAGCTTTCTTTGGCGCTACTCGAGTCTTCTTTAGCGCTACTCGAGCTTTCTTTGGCGCTACTCGATCTCTCTTTAGCGCTACTCGATCTCTTTAGCGCTACTCGGGCTCTCTTTAGCGCTACTCGAGCTTTCTTTGGCGCTACTCGATCTCTTTGGCGCTACTCGATCTCTTTGGCGCTACTCGATCTCTCTTTAGCGCTACTCGGGCTCTCTTTATCACTACTCCCCCTCACAAAAAAATCTCCAAAAAGCCACTAACTAACCGCGACCTTACAGAGATTATCCCCTTATTACCCTACTTCTTGTACTAACCCATTTTGCAATTTATACATTTTGTGATATAAACCATTTTTAGCAAGTAACTCTTGGTGTGTCCCTCGCTCAACAATCTCGCCATGGTGGAGCACTAAAATTTGCTCTGCATCTTGAATCGTACTTAGGCGATGTGCGATGGCAATTGTCGTGCGGCCTTGACGCATTTTATCAAGACTTGCTTGAATAGCTACTTCAGTTTCCGTATCTATTGTTGCTGTTGCTTCATCTAAAACGAGCACTTTCGGATTTGTTGCAATGGTTCTCGCAAAAGCAATGAGCTGACGTTGCCCACTTGAGAATGTGGATCCACGCTCCGATACTTGATGTTTATAGCCGTTAGGCATGGATTCTATAAATTGATCAGCTTGCACAAATTCCGCTGCGGCCTTAACATCTTCTTCCGTCATATCTTCATTAAAGAGTTTAATGTTACTTTCAATATTTCCGTAAAATAGGAATGGGTCTTGGAGTACTAAGCCCAATTGTTGTCTTAATGTTTGTTTCGGATAATTTTTTATAGACTGACCATCTATTACTATTTCTCCCTTTTCAAACTCATAAAAGCGCATTAATAGATTAATAATTGAACTTTTACCGCTCCCCGTATGACCGACAAGTGCAACCGTCTCTCCAGGATTAACTGTAAATGTAATATCTTTCAACACATCTGTATTGCCATCATATGAAAATGTCACATTTCGGAATTCAATACGTCCGTCTGTCATTTCCACTGAAGAATCATCTAATTGTTTTGGGTCCAATTCCTTGTCATCCAATAATGTGAAGACACGCGATGCTGATACA
Source organism: Viridibacillus sp. NPDC096237 (assembly GCF_050278625.1). NCBI lineage: Bacteria > Bacillati > Bacillota > Bacilli > Caryophanales > Caryophanaceae > Viridibacillus > Viridibacillus sp. NPDC096237. The sequence goes on from NZ_JBNNTI010000025.1 coordinate 32,880, forward strand.
ATAGCTTGTTGGAAAATTGAAAGTCTTTGCATGACTTGGTTAATCGGTTCAAAAAAGCGATTAATGTAGCTGACAAATGCATATATTACACCGATTTCCACCGGTTCACTAAAGGATGTTATGCCAAAAAAGCTCAGCATTAAAATTAGACCAAATGCATAGACCAAGTCAATTACAGGTCTTAACAATAGACCATCTAGCTTAATACTACTCATCACTGCCTTATAATGCTTCTCATTAATTTCGTCAAATTCATCTCGGAAACGTTTTTCCTGACGAAATGCTTGCACTATCGACATACCCGATAATGATTCTGCTAATTTGGCATTTAATTGACTCAATCGTTCACGCATATCCATATAATAAAAGGCACTATATTTTCTGTAGATATAGATAATACAGAAAAGAATAGGCAGTAAAATAACAGTTGCTAAGGCGAGTTTCCAGTTTAGTGCAAACATTGCAACATAAACTCCGATAATTAAAAAGCCACTTTGTACAAAACCAATTAATACACTAACGAACATTTCCATGATAGCTTCCGTATCATTCGTCACACGAGATACGATACTGCCTGCTGGTGTTTTGTCAAAATATCGCATACCTAGCTTATGCACTTTCGTATACACATCTATCCGTAGCTGCTGAATTACCTTTAGAGCCAATACATTGAAGCGAAGCATCTGTAAATAACTAATGAACGAATTCAAAATTTGAATGCTAATGTACACTACAGCCAGAACGATTAACGTATTTGTAGGGAAATGACGTGGTGTTAAATAATCATCCATGAATATTTTAATCAACAAAGGACCTAGGATATCGCCGAGAACGGTAATTAAGAGCAACATTAATGCAATCACAATGGACTTTTTATGTGGTTTCAAATATGTAAGAAGTCGTTTTAATACTTGCCATTGCTCCTTACCTGTTAGAGTGATTTTTTGCTCTTCATTCATGTTGACTCACCCCCTCTTCCACTTGTTGTTCAAGTTGTTGTAATTGATACATTTCGAAATAACGACCTTTTAGCGCCATCAATTCATCATGTGTTCCTTTCTCTACGACTGCCCCTTCATGTAAAACAATGATGAGATGCGCATGGACAAGTGCACTTAGTCGATGGGACGTAATAATTGTCGTGGAGCCTGTTCTAGCCTTTTTTAATGACTCTAAAATAGCTTCTTCAGTCTTCGCATCAACCGCTGATAAAGAATCGTCTAAAATAAGAAGTTCCGGTTTCATTAACAACGCTCTTGCGATTGAAATCCGCTGTTTCTGTCCACCTGAAAGTGATACACCCCGTTCTCCAACAACCGTATTGTAGCCTTCTGTAAAGCGCAATATATCATCGTGAATTTGAGCGATTCTAGCTGCATTTGTCACTTCAGCTTCATCTACACCCGGGTTTGTAAAAGCGATGTTTTGATATAAGGATGCTGAGAATAAGAAATGCTCCTGCGGTACATAGCCAATTGCTTCGCGCAGTTTTATTGCTTCATAATCTCCTATGGCATGATCTCCGTATCGAATTTCACCATCGTAGCCATCAAATTCACGCATCAATAATTTTAAAATTGCTGTTTTACCTGCCCCCGTCTTACCGACAATGCCAAGTGTTTCACCACTTTTCAACGTGAAATGTACATCTTTTAGAGAAGATGTTTCATCTCCAGGGAATGTAAATGAATAGATATTAAACTCTATATCCCCCTGCGGTCGAACGGATATTGCATCTTCTTTATCTTTAATATCCATTTTTACATCTAATAGTTTACGAATTCGGTCATATGATGCACTACCTCTCTCCATAATATTAAAGAGTAAACCAAATGCTAGCATAGGCCATACAAGAAGCCCTAAATACGATGTAAAAGACACTAAATCGCCAAGTGTCATATCGCCCGCAACAACAAATTTAGACCCAAATATTATCGTTAAGAAAAATGAAATACCTACGACGAGAGAAATGGTTGGATCAAATAGTGAATCCACTTTTGCCACTCGTGTATTTTTCTCGACAACTTCATCAGATAAGCGTTTAAAATCTTCAATATCCTCTTTATCTTGACCGAATGTTTTCATAACTTTAATGCCAGTAATACTTTCCTGCGTTTTATCATTTAAATCTGAAAATGCGGCTTGGGCATGATGAAAACGTGCGTGTAAAAGTTTACCGTAATAATTCGTTGATAGCGCCATAAAAGGCATTGGGATTAAGGCGATTAACGTCAGTTTCCAATCGATCGTAATGGCCATTGCCAATATGACAAAGCCTCCTGTTGTTATAGAATCTACAAGTGTTAAAACCCCGTTACCCGCTGTTTGTTGCACAGCTGATACATCATTTGTTGCATGTGCCATTAAATCTCCGATACGACGCTTTTGATAAAAGGACGGTGCCATCGACGTAAAATGATGGAATAATTTTGCCCGAAGCCTTTTAGCTAATGTCATTGACGATCCAAAAATCATAATTCGCCAATAGTAACGAATAACATACATCAATAGTGCAGAAACAGCTAATAGACTCAACCATTTAACTAGAGAGCCCATGGTCAGATGACCCCCTCCAATCTCATCGACAACAATGCCAATAATTTTTGGAGGCACTAACTGTAATATCGCCACCATGATTAACAGTGAAATCCCCACCAAGTATTGCTTCTTACGTTCCTTAAAAAACCAACCTAACTCAAAAAATACCTTCATCTCTATTCACCTACTTTTCTTCACAAATATCAGTTTATCAAATATTCTGAAATGATTGAAGATAAAAATAAAAATAATTTCGGTTTCCTAAATAAATTATTATTTTCAAAAAAAATTAATAAAAATAACCCTTTGCGATTTATAATCATAAAGAGTTACTTAAATTAAAAATTTGTAATTGTTTTGTCCACTTTAAAATATTGACTAAAGTTTTACATGAATGATTGTAGCAAATTCATTTTAAAGTACCTGTACTAATTATAGACGTATCGACACGGACGACCACTTGTAATTTAGCAAGAGTTTCTTTCGTCAATTTTTTATTCCATTTTCCTTTGTGATACATTCTAAAATTTTCACTTAGACCAATTGGGTCAATCTCCAAATCATTAATCTTCTCTATAAATTTTTTAATGTCTTTTTCAACTTGTTCATTAATATCTTTTTCTAGAATTGCAATACTTTTTGGCGTATTCAATTCATGCTCCCTTTTACCTTTATATTCACTTAGAGTTCCTTTGATTTTCAAGGAAATAGTCAACTTTGGAGAATCAACACTTTTATTGCTCTCAAATTTCACATTACTTTCTATTAAATCAAGCATTACTTTTTCTTTGTTATATCCTTGATTCATTTCTATCAGTAATGGTGCTAGTTTTTTTCTTCCTTGTATTGCTTGAATGATGAGTGCATCTTCTGGTGTTATCATTTCAAGCATGTGCCTATTTTTAAATAAGGCAACTCCCTTTATCTCTATTTTATCATCAATTTTTTCTATTACAGGAATGATGGGATCAAACACTGGATTTGTTATCGTGTATATAAAACCATGTATATTAGTGTTTGGATTAAAAGCAGTATTGATACTAGGCAGTAATAAATCATTTAAATAAAAATTGATATTTGGTTTATCCAGATATTTTCCCTTTAACATTTCTTCTGCATTACCTTTAACTATTGCAATAAGTACTTTATTACCTACTTCTGCATTTCTGTATAAATGTTGTATCACTTTCTGAACATTTCCCTTTTGTGCATATTCTTCATTAATAAGAACAACACGTAATTGGTTTAAAATAACTTTTTTATCTGAAAGTTTCTCAATTTTAACAATTCCCTTAGATACTAAATCCGTTTTAACTGAGAAAATCTGTGTATTCCGCTTCGCTTCGGGAGAATATTGTGGAATTGCTACGGTTAACTTAGTTGTATCTTCATCAATGTAGTCAAATGCCATTATACCAACCATACCTACTTCTTCTAAAGGTACTTTCACCTCTTTTTCTGAACAACCTATCAAAAAAATAAGAACAAAAAAAGTGAAAATTAATACAAGTTTTCTGCTCATGTTTGCACCTGCTTTTTTCGAAGTAGATGTACAATGGCCAAAAACAATGGCCAAACTATTAATACATATCCCACATAGTTGCTTCCTGAAAATAATTTTTCTTGGAATTCTTGAGAAAATGGCATCTTCACGACCAGAAAAATGATTAGTGCAAGAATGTAAATATGATACTTCTTTTCTTTAGATCGTAAAGAATCCATCCCTCTCTTAGCACTCCATAAATATACTGAAACTGTAGACAAAATTAGAAATACCCACAATGTCATGCCAATAATATCTATTCTTTCTACAAAAGAAAACTCTCCAGCTTTAAACAAATTTAGTACTGAAAACTCTACATACTTTAACTGCCATTCTGAAAAATACATTACGCTTACAACAGTGGTTATAAAACAAAGACTAATACTTATCCAAATCCCTATTAATGCATGTTTATATGCCTTTTTTTGGTCAATAATGTTGGGGAAATAAAACATAATTAGTTCATATCCTAAAATAGATAAATAGCCTTTTTTCATCGCATCATAAAAATCCCTGCTATTAAAATTAAATAAAGGTAGGAAGTGACTTATGTCTCCTTTTTCAATTGCCCAACGAAGAAAAAAAAACATAGGTATAGTTATAAAAAAAGTCATAATGCAGAACCTTGCAATAGATCTAATCCCTCCATGAACTATGTAAATAAGTAATAGAAGAAAAAAGAAAACAGGTGCAGTAATAGTTTGTTCTGATAGAGCTGTACTCTGTATAAGATGCATATAATTACTGATAATTCCTGCTGTAAAAAGTGTGAATTGTAGGACAATGAATAAATTAACACCCTTCCCTAACCATTTCCCTAATAAAATTTCATTGATTCTAAATAAGTTTTCGTTAGGATACTTACTATTAATCCAAATCATCGGTAATAGAGTTAGACTTGCAATTACGCCAAATAGGAGCGGGAAAAGTGTCTGACTATAGCCTACAGCACTCAGTTTTTGAGGTAGAGTGAGTATTCCAGTACCAATCATTACGCTTTGTACCAAAAAGATAACATGATAACGATTTAAAAATTTCTGTTTGTTTGTACTCAACTTAAACTACCTCAATTCTTTTGAGACATTTACTTTTTCTGTGATTTTGAAATCCCCATCTTACTTTTTAACAATGCTGTTGGAAATCTTATAATGCTATCTAACAAATCTGATGCTTTACGAGGAATAATAGGTGCCAAATATGGCGTTCCTAAAGACTTTAAACTTTGTAAATGGGCTATTAGCCAAGCAAATGCTAGCATTTGTCCGAACAATCCAAACAATCCCGCAGATATAATAAAGAAGTATCGAATAAATCTACTTGTATTACTCATTAAAAAAATTGGAGGAAGAAAAGAAAGTAATGCGGAAGTTGCAACTAGTACGACCAGTATATTACTGATTAAACCGGCTTCTACTGCTGCGGTACCAATCACAATACCTCCTACGATACCGATAGTTTGACCTACTTTCGCAGGCATTCGTGATCCAGCTTCCCTTAAAACTTCAATGATTAATTCAATAAACAATACTTCAAAAAGTGGTGGGAATGGAACTTTACTTCTCGATTCTTGTAGATTCAGTAGAAGTTCGTATGGTAGTACCTCGGGATGAAATGTTAACGCAGATATATACATTGGTGTTATCATGATTGTTAAGAAAAAACCAAAAAATCGAAGCATTCGAAGCAAGGAAGCCGTTGTCCAACGGTTGTAATAATCTTCAATAGAAACAAACATTTCGAAGAATGACGTTGGACAAACGATTGCAGCTTGACTGTTGTCCATGAAAATAACGATTCTTCCATCAATAAGGTAGCGACTGATACTATCTGGTCGTACACTCATGTAATACTGTGGAAATGGAGATAAAGGATTATCTTCAATCAATTGCTTTAACACGGAGATATCTGTAAATATAGGATAATGAATTTTATTTATTCGCTTTCTTAAAGTTTCTAAATTTTCCTCATTCACACTTTCTTCCATATACATAATACTTATTTTTATGTTCGCTTCTGTGCCAACAGTAAGATTTTCATTTTTCAACAAAGGGTTTTGAATGCGTCTTCTCACTAAAGAAATATTTGTTTCTAATGATTCTGAAAATGCATCTTGTGGTCCAATAACAGTAGACTCTGTTTCCGTATTTGTTATAGCACGAGTTGGCGCGCTATAAGTATCAATAGTCAGTATTGTATTAGTTTGATGAAAATACATTAGTGTTTGTCCAGAATCAAGCTTTGCAGTTACTGTCTGAATATCTGTTGCATCAATTTTTTCAGATACTTGGTGAATTTGATTTATGTGATTGGCTAATGGAATAAAAATCATCATTTGTAGGGTTATCTTCTCTACAAGTGAAGAGGAATAAATTACAGTAACAACGCCTTCACTTGTAGGAATTTTTTTAAAAATAACATCATCTATATTAAGTGTTTTTTTCTTTAAAGTTTCAATTGTTTGCTCAGCTTGATTTTTCTTGTTGGTAGGCTTTTTAATAAGCTGTTCAACTTTCGTGGTACGTACCAATTTAAATTTCAAAAGTACCACACGCCTTTCTTAAATATTTACTTAGTTTGCCCATTTTTTAAAAAATGTATGCCATAAGTTTTTTTGGAAATGTTGCTAGACTTTCAAACATCCTTTTAGAAGTTAGTTCGTAATAGTTGAGTTAATTGTTATACTAAAGTAGTAAATTAAGTAGAAGAATACATATCAATTACTAATTGGAGGAAATCGCATGAAACCGAAAACAGATTTATCAAGCTGGAACAAGAATTTTATATCGTAATTAAAAAAAGCAGACGATGAGTATCACAACCTCAACAATCAATTAGAAAAATTATTAGAGTCATATTTCGTAAGGGTACATACTGATTTGTTTGAGGTAGTGGAAAATTAGAAGATATGAATTGTAAGACTTACTCCAGTAAATACAAAAAGCTAACTTCCCTCTAGAAGTTAGCTTTGCTGGAACATATATGTATGCCCATAACTAATGGAATCGGTTCCCCTCTGTGAACATTCATCCAATCTATTTTTTTTATAAAAATTCTTTAGCTTTTGCAATTTGAATTTTTACTTGCTCGAAACCAGTACCACCTAATGAGTGACGACGTTGCACAGCTGCTTCTGGTGCTAATACATCGTATACATCTGCCTCGATTAATGAGCTTGCTTCTTGCAAGTCTTCAATTGATAAGTCTAACAAGTAAATACCACGTTGGATGCAAAGGAATACCAACTTCCCTGTAACCTCATGTGCTTCACGGAAAGGCATACCTTTTGTTGCTAAATAATCCGCAAGTTCTGTTGCGTTAGAGAAATCTTGATGCACTGCTTTATGCAATGTTTCTTTTGCAACAGTCATTGTACGAACCATTCCTTCGAAGATTTTCAGTGAGCCGACAATTGTGTGCAATGTATCGAACATACCTTCTTTATCTTCTTGCATGTCTTTGTTATAAGCTAGTGGAATTCCTTTTAAGACAGTTAGTAAGCCCATTAGATTACCGTACACACGCCCCGCCTTACCACGGATTAACTCCGCCATATCAGGATTTTTCTTTTGTGGCATAATACTAGAGCCAGTTGAGAACGCATCATCTAACTCGATGAATTTAAACTCCTCACTTGACCACAAAATAATTTCTTCAGCAAATCGTGATAAGTGCGTCATTAAAAGTGAACCATTACTTAAAAACTCAACGATAAAATCACGATCACTTACTGCGTCCATACTGTTTTGATAAACAGCAGAGAAACCTAGTAGCTCAGCACTCATTTCACGATCAATCGGGAAAGTCGTACCAGCAAGAGCTCCTGCTCCAAGTGGCGAAATATCAGTACGTTTCAATGAATCTTGGAATCGTTGTTTATCACGTTCTAACATCCAGAAGTAAGTCATCAAATGATGCGCAAATGAGATTGGCTGTGCACGCTGTAAATGCGTGTAACCAGGTGCTAGTGTATCAATGTTATCTTCTGCTTGTGTAACAATCGCTTTTTGGAAATCTTCTATTAAAGAAATAGCCTCTTGAACACGCTTTTTAAGAAACAAATGCATATCTGTTGCGACTTGGTCATTTCGACTACGGCCAGTATGCAATTTACCGCCAACTGGCCCAACTAAATCGATTAGCATTTTTTCAAGATTTAAGTGAATATCTTCATTAGTAATTGAGAACTCAAGTGAGCCCTCAGTTGCCTTTTGTTGTAGTTGATGTAGACCATCTTTTATCGTGTTGACTTCATCTTGTGATAAAATGCCACAAGCACCAAGCATCGTAACATGAGCAATACTGCCTTCAAGATCTTCAGTTACAAGCTGTTGGTCAAACCCGATGGATGCCCCGAATTCATCTACCCATTGTTCTGCAGAATTTTGGAACCGTCCGCCCCATAGTTTACCACTCATGCTTGCACCTTCTTTTCTCCTTTGTTTACCATAGAGTTCACTTTCGTTGGAAGACCCCATAGTTCGATGAAACCTACAGCTTGAGCGTGGTCGAATTCATCATCTTTTGTATATGTAGCTAATTTTTCGTCATATAGAGAGTTAGGAGATTTACGTCCTTCAACAATTGCATGACCTTTGAATAATTTCACACGAACTGTACCATTGACAAATTTTTGAGTTTCTTTTAAGAACGCTTCTAATGCCGTTCTTAATGGAGAGAACCATAATCCTTCATAGATAAGTTCAGTTAATTTTTTCTCGATTACTGGTTTGTAATGTGCGATTTCTTTTACTAGAGTAATATCTTCTAATTCTTTATGAGCTAATAGCAAAGTATGTGCACCTGGGATTTCGTATACTTCACGTGATTTAATACCTACTAAACGATTTTCAACATGGTCGATACGGCCAACGCCATGTTTACCAGCTACTTCGTTCAATTTTAAAATTAAGTCAGCTAATTTATAAGAAACACCGTCAATTGCTACTGGCACACCTTGTTCGAATTCGATTTCGATAATATTAGCAGTATCTGGAGCATTTTCAAGTGATACTGTTAATTCGTACGCTTCTTCTGGTGGTGTAGCCCAAGGATCTTCTAAGATACCACATTCGTTCGCACGGCCCCATAAGTTTTGGTCGATTGAAAATGGAGAATCTAAAGAGATAGGAAGTGGAATATTTTTTGCCTTTGCGTATGCGATTTCTTCTTCACGGCTCCAAGCCCATTCACGAACTGGTGCAAGAACTTCTAAATCTGGGTTTAAAGCTTTAATAGAAACCTCGAAACGAACTTGGTCATTCCCTTTACCAGTACATCCATGCGCTACTGCAACTGCACCAGTCTGCTCAGCAACTTCTACTAATTTTTTAGATATAAGTGGACGAGAAAGAGCTGATACTAAAGGATATTTTTGTTCGTACCACGTGTGAGCTTGAAGAGAGATTAATGCGTATTCTTCAGCGAACTCGTCTTTAGCGTCGATCATGTAAGATTCAATCGCACCAACTTCTAATGCTTTGTTTTTCACGAAGTCTAAATCTTTACCTTCACCTACATCTAAGCAGCAAGCTACTACTTCGTAACCTTGATCGATTAACCATTGAATCGCAACTGATGTATCTAAACCGCCTGAATATGCAAGAACTACTTTTTTAGTCATGTGACATTCCTCCGTGTCGTGTATGTTTATACGTATTCACTTAATATTTATGCACTTATAATATCATGGAATAAAAATGAATACAAGTGTATTTTTTTGCATTATTAAAACTTTTAAAGTTTGTAAATATACTTTTAAAAATAGCCTGTATACATACAAAGTCTTGATATACATAAGAAAAAGGCTATCCTAAGTAGAAACCTCTACTAGAACAGCCCTTTTAACGGATATATTCATTTGTTTAATTTATACATTTTTCTGCATAAACAGTTGACTGACAACTAAATCATGAATAATGATTCATGTACCAATGTATATTCATGAGATTTTTACTTCTTATTAAAAAATCGTTTGCCTAATTTTTCAACAAGGGAAGGTGCTACTGCATAGAGTTTACTTGTAATAGTCATATATGACGGTAAATTCACCTCTCTAATATTACGGCCAATTGTTTTGACCGTCGCTTCAGCTACTTCCTCTGGTGTTAACAACACATTCTTCATAGCATCACGATATGTAGCAGTTTGATCTGCATGATCCAAGAAAGGAGTGTCAATTGGGCCCGGATGGATTGTTGTCACCTGAACATTATAAGGTGCAAGTTCCATCCGGAGTGCATTAGTAAAGCCTATGATTGCATGTTTAGTCGCTGCATAAACTGAAGCTTTTGGTGTAGCTACCTTCCCTGCTTGTGAACCAATGAAAACAAATTGACCACTTTTCCGTTCTATCATTTGCTGTGATAATGCTTTTGTAAGAATTATTGGTGCTTGAATATTCACATGTAGCATCTGTTCAATTTCAGCATCCGTTAAGTCTGTTGCATAAGCAAACGTTCCAACTCCAGCAGAGAAAATAGCAATATCAATTGCAGGTAATTCTTCAACTAAAGCATGATTTCCCTCTATAGTAGATAAATCAGCTTGAATCGTTTGTATATTTGGAGCAGTAAAAGACTGTAAAGCTTCTTTCGAGCGCCCTGTTGCAATGATTGTATGCCCCTTAGTTGCAAGAATGTCTACTATACACTTACCAACTCCACTTGTCGCTCCCGTCACGAGAATGGTTTTATGCTTGCTCATAAAGAAAGACGCCTTCATTGTTCATCTTCTCTTTAACTAGCCCTTCGTCGATTAAGTAATCTAATTGACCTATTGTTTCTGACAAAGTTAAACCTAATTCTTTCTCATAAGCATAGGGGAACAGTTCAACATTCAGTTCAAACGTAGTTTTTGGACCACCCTCTAACATTCCATAAACTTTCATTGCACGTTTATGCTGTTTTTCAAGGCGTTCCTTTACTAGCTCATGCACGTTGCGAATGTCTTCCCCGTGTCCACTATAAAGGACATCAATCGGTAAGGTTAATAGCTTCTTTAATGAAGCATTTTGCTGTAGTAATGATTTTGCACGTTTAGACTTAGGATTAAGCGGTGGTTCTATTAAAGGATTAGAAGATACATGTCCAATGAGTAAATCGCCGCCAATCATCGCTCTCTTTTCTTCATGCCAAAAAGCTAAATGACTTTGTGCGTGACCTAGTGTTTCCATCGCAATAAGACCAGGATGTCCCGGTACTTCATCTCCATCATGCAAGATAGAGGTTAATGGGCGAGTCCCTACAAAATCCGTAGATCTTGTCATCTTCTTAACCCAATAAAAGTACTCTTCCGGCACACCTTCTTCTTTTAAACGGTCAGTATAAAAATCAAAATGTGAAGCGAGAAATACTGGATCTCTTCGTAGCCAAGCATCATTATAAACATGCCCTAACACTTTTGCATTTGGAAATGCATCAACTAAACCCATATGATCCGGATGATGATGCGTTAAAATGACTTGTTCTATATCTTCAAAGCGATAGCCTACTTCTTTTAAACCTAATTTTAAAGCCTCATGCGCTTCGGGCGTTTTCGTACCCACATCGAAAATTGATAATGCGTCCCCTTTTAATATATAGGAATTTACAGTCCCTACTGCAAATGGCGTTGGTGTAATAATCTTATGAAACAATTCAAAAACCCCCTACAAAAATGAATACCTATTCACCTTATTGTACAAGATAAGCTAGAAATCGTCACCTAATAATGTTGACAAAATATTGTTAAGACACTATACTTGCAATCACATATAAAAAAGCGTAGATGAAGAATAGTATAGATTTTGATGGTGTAAAGAGAGTGTGACCACCGGCTGCAAGTCACATGACCCGCTCATTATTTAGAACCTACTTCTGAGCTGCTATGAAAACATAGCCGTCCCTTAGCGATAATAAGGAGCGAGAGTTGTGCTAGAGTTTTTTAGCAAAACAAGGTGGTACCGCGGAAACATGCGTTTTCGTCCTTTTATAGAAGGATGAGAAGGCTTTTTTTATTGAAATAAACAGGAGGCGACAATTATGCAAACAATTGTATTTGCTGGAGCAGGTTCAATGGCTGAAGCTATGATTCAAGGTTGGGTAAAAGAAGGTGTCGTATCGCCCAAAAGTATTCATATTATGAATAAGTCCGATCGTCAAAAACTGAATCGTATCGCTGATGCACATGGCGTACAAATTGTTTCTGACAGTCGCGATGTTGTAAAAGTTGCAGATTGCATTATTTTGGCTATGAAACCGAAAGACGTTATTAAAGGAATGGAAGCATTAGCTCCCCTTTTACAAGAACATACAGCTGTCTTATCCGTTGTTGCAGGTATTTCAATTGCAACGATTGAAAATAGTTTAGGAAAACGACCAATTGCTCGCGTTATGCCAAACACTTCAGCTACAATCGGCATGTCAGCAAGTGGCGTATCATTTAATGAACAAATCGATGCAAGTTTAAAACAAGAATTTATGACAATGCTAGAAGCAATAGGAACAGTAATCGAAGTCGAAGAAGATAAATTGCATGCAGTAACTGCTGTCTCAGGTAGTGGCCCTGCTTATTTATACTATTTAGTCGAAGCATTCGAACAAGCTGGCATTAAGTACGGTTTATCACGTGAAACTGTACGCTCACTTGCCATTCAAACTATTGCAGGTGCAGCCGAAATGCTAAAACAATCCACAGAAGAACCAACAGAGCTACGTAGAAAAGTAACAAGTCCAGGTGGCACTACTGAAGCTGGTATTAAAGCCTTAGAAGAAAACCACTTCAAAGACGCTATTATGGCTTGCATTCATGACGCAGAAGCTAAATCACGCGAATTGGCGAAAAATGAATAAAAGCAAAAGAAACCCTGAAAAAGCATATTTATCATGCTCTTTCAGGTTTTTTTATAACTAATCCAATTTTGTATATATTATGTTTGGAATGTCTTTAAGACGATTTTATTTTTAAATGAGTCTCTTCATGTGTATAGAAAGTCAATTCATAACCGAAACGATTTTTCTTTCGAAGTACCAAGTTATGAAAAAATGTGTAGAGATGAAAGAATAGGTTTTTAACACACCGAGATTTATACCCTCATTACATTAGATAAGTTGATTTTGCACTTTGTGTAAAGATCATTTTATTTAACAAAATATAATTATAAGCAACTACTTACTACACTCTCATATTACATCCCTCTTAAAGGAAATCTATACTAACCTAAGACAATACGCTAAATTTTTTCAGCGTGTAGTCTTAAGATCGTTTTTTGTGTTCATATCTATAGAACTTTTCATTAATTTTGAGGCACAGCATGATAATAGTATAGATAATTCTCGCCCACATTAGGAATGTAGTTTAGTTCCAATTTGCTCTACAAATTATTTATTAGAGTGAATACCTGTTGTTTCGAACCGCTTTTTGTTCAGACTTTTAGCAAATTTAATTGCCACCAATTGTGGGATTAAATTCACTACACTCACAACTACTAATAAACTAATTGAGCCAATGGGCTTAAAATATCCATCCCACGAGTCAATATTTATCATCTTACTATTAAAATAAAAAGAAATAATGACCGATCCAATATTCCCTATAAATACGGCTATTGTGTTATTAGTCAAGCTACCAAAGTATGCAATAATCGTTGTTGCAATAATCATCAACAAATAACCCATCATTGATCTATCATAAAAGTCTTGAGACATTGAAAAGTAAGCATAAGGAAAGCTAAATAAACAGATGATCAAACTATAAACTACTACTTTTTTCATTATTAATATCCTCCTAGATATTGTGTTTAAATTATCAATAAACATAAAACGCCCTAATAATGTAATAATACACTATAAGGGCGTTTTATGTAAATAAGCATCAGAAGTAACTTTAAAGTCTTTTACTCATGTTATACTAAACTTCACCACCATGCACTGAGTTAGAAACCCCATCATTGTTATAGCCTTGTTTTTGATATTCTGGAGAAACTGCTAATCCTAATATGCTTTGATGTCCATCAGTTGTTGGGTTGAGCTTTATTGCACTGAATAAGTCATCGGTTATTTTAGGTTGTTCAATAGCAGGACCATTGATCAAACCTACAACAGAACCATTCACTTCCGCTACAAAAAAGCTATCGGTTATTAATTGGATTCGCTTCTCAAATGATTCTTGTGTTGCTGCTTCTTCTTTTGTAAAACATAGATTTTCAATAGTCCATTTTTGGTAAGTCTTCTATTTTCACATTACGTATTTTCAACATTTTATTTCCCCTCCAAAGTCACATAAATTCTAATTAGTTCAATACATTTATAATAGCAACATTAACTTTCTTTTATCTATTATAGAGTTCAAAGTTTGAAAATAAAGAACTTTCAATAAAAAGTTGTCTTTTAGTTCTTTGACGTGGAATTTTATCATTTGCACCCTCTTACTTAGAAATTAATAATACATGAAACATTTAGATGCACCTAAGTCATTTTAATAAACCAATTCCTACCACTTTGCTATAATATAGGAAATATTAGAATTGGAGTGATTTCATCCATGACAAAATTATTCGAACCATATCAGGCAGGTAATTTAACGCTAAAAAATCGCATTGTAATGTCACCTATGTGTATGTATGAATGCCATAATGAAGACGGTCTCGTTCAAGATTTCCATAAAATCCACTATACAACAAGAGCAGTTGGACAAGTTGGACTTATCATTTTAGAAGCTACTGCTGTACAACCTGAAGGACGTATCTCTCCACAAGACCTTGGTATTTGGAGTGATGAGCATACCGCGGGCCTCACTGAACTGAACCGTTTAATACATGATGCAGGTTCAAAAACAGGTATCCAATTAGCACATGCAGGTCGTAAAGCAGTGCTTGAAAGCGATATTTTTGCACCTTCTGCTATTGCCTTTAGCGATAGATTTAAAACACCAATTGAAATGACGACTGATGATATTAAAAATACAATAGACGCATTCAAAAAAGCCGCTATACGTTCAAAAGAAGCTGGCTTTGATGTAATTGAACTACATGGTGCCCATGGTTATTTAATCAATGAATTTTTGTCTCCGCTTTCAAATAAACGTACAGATGAATATGGTGGCTCAGTAGAAAATCGCTATCGTTTTTTACGTGAAGTAATTGACGCTATAAAAGAAGTATTTGATGGACCACTATTTGTCCGCATTTCAGCAAACGATTATGCTGAAGGTGGAATGGAGCCTATTGATTATGTTCCAATAACAAAGTGGATGAAAGAGCAAGGTGTCAATTTAGTGGATGTAAGCTCTGGGGCGGTCGTTCTAGCAAATATCCCAGTATTCCCGGGATATCAAGTGCCATTTGCTGAATTAATAAAACATGAAACTCCAATTCCAACAGGAGTAGTCGGCCTTATCACTTCCCCACTACATGCTGAGGAAATCCTGCAAAATAATAGGGCAGACTTAGTCTTCATGGCAAGAGAATTATTGCGTAATCCATATTGGGCTTATCAAGCAGCGAAAGAATTGGGCATAGAAATTGAAGCAATAAACAATTCCTATAAACGTGGGTGGAAATAAGATTTTACTTAAAAATCAACACAAATAAACCTACATGAAATTTCAGTATTATAATACTCAGAAATCATGTAGGTTTTTTTAAAAGTGCTTTTACTTTTCTAGTTTGTATCTAAAAAAAATTATTTAATGAGTCACTTACTTGATGTGAAACGCAGTATGACTATGGCCCTCTCTTGATTTTGTTACTTCTAAGATAGCAGGCATTGCTGCTTTTAGTTCTGCCACATGTGAGATGACACCAATCATACGACCAGATTTCTGAAGATCAATCAATGTATCGATTGCTTTAGTCAACGATTCTTCATCTAATGTTCCGAATCCTTCGTCTATAAACATCGTATCGATTCTGATATTCCCTTGGAAGCTTTGAATCACGTCTGACATGCCAAGCGCTAAGCATAGTGAAGCATTGAACTTCTCCCCGCCTGATAGGGTTTTCACATCACGGGTTTGACCTGTATAGGCATCATAGACATCTAAACCTAAACCACTTTGTTTACCTCTAGCTTCTTGGCGATCGCTACGAATCAAATTGAATTGCCCATTCGATAACGGTTTTAAGCGTTCGTTTGCAGCATGAATAATCTGCTCCAAATATTCGATTTGGACATACCGTTCAAACGAGATTTTCATAGAATTTTGACCTCGTAATAAATCATAAAGACCAATAATTCGACCACATGAGGCTTCGAGTTCAGTTATATTTTTGCTAATTTCCGTTAAATCGGTTATCAGCTGGCGTGCAATTTGACTATACTTTTTAGAGTTATTCCATTGTTCATATGCAGATTCATAAGTTTGTTTCATCTGACTTACGGCCTCTGACAATATAGTAAGATTAACTAATTCTTTGCCCGTTACATGTTCTTTTTCTTCATCAATTTGTGTAGATAATGAATGTATTGTGTTTTTATATTGCTGACAGTCATTTTTTAGTTTTTGACACTGTGATTCGTTTCTTCTCGCTGCTAGATAGTCTTTCCCTTTTTCAAATCCAGCATTTTCAACAGCTTGTTTAAAATCTTCTTGTGCTTGCTCTAGCAATTCGTGGGATTCTGTTAAATCCTTTGTCGCATGTTGTAAATTCGCTTGTGCTATTGTATTTTGTTCATTTGCTTGTTGCATACACTTTTGCGCGAGTACCCAGCTTTCCTCTAATTGAGCTCTTTGCTGAGTCGCTTCATTTGTTAATTGATATAAATGATGTAGCGACGTAATATTTTGCGGTATAGATTTTCGTTTTTCATCATAAATTGCTGTTGCATTATTTAGTGCTTGCAGCTGAGTTTGATACGTCTTTTCCAAATGTTGTAGTTGTAGCTGATATTCGTCTACTGCTTGTTTTTGAGATTTAGTTTTCTCTTTTAACTGATTCCATTGCTCCTTTTCTTTCTTTAACTGTTGAACATTAGCAAATAACTCTTTATATTGGTCTGTTAAAGACGGTCCTTCACCTACTGTAATGCTGAGTTCTTGTAGATTTGTTTCTAGTGTATAAAATGTCTCCATTTCAGCCTGAAGTTGTCCATTTGTCACAAAGAATTGTTGCTCTAGTTTTGAAGCATATTTACGCATTTGTTCTAATTGCTGTTCGTCAACTACTTCCACTTTTTCTTCATGCTTAGCTACATGTTCCGTGCTTCCACATACAGGACACGGCGCACCGTCTACTAACTGTGATGCAAGAATACTCGCTTGGCTGGAAACCCATCTATCTTGTTCAGCATTCGCCTTTTGTCGAGCTTCTATATATACTTTTTCTTTTGTAATGACTTGCTCTTTTAAATCCTGTACTTTTTTTTGTTGTGTAGACCATTGGTGAAAAGCTACTGCTCGGTCCTTTAATTGAGCCAATTGATCAATTTTGTCATCTAGAGGTTGTATCGTCTCCTCTAAAGTTGCTGATTGTTCTTCTATTGCTTGAAGTACGAGCATTCGCTCTTCATATTGTTGATTTTGATTAGTAAATACTGCATGCAATTGTTGAACTTCTTGGTGTAATTGATTTTTTATCTGATTTTGTTGTTCTAGATCTTTGAATATAGGTTCTAAAGATTGCAATTGCATTAGCCTTTTTAACCTATCATTACGCTCATTTTCTTTTTGTTGTTCGGAAACAAATTGAGCAGTTACATCTTCTAGTTGAAGCTTCCTTTTTTGTTCTGAATTTTTGGCATCTTCAAATGTTGCTTCTTTTTGTAAAACCTTTTGCTTTGCCATACGGTAATATTGCTCAATTGGTATAATATGACTAGCCTTTTCAGCAGCAGCTAGCTCACGTTCTTTTTCAATGAACAGAGGCTCTTGTTGTTTTAAAGCGAGTAGCTTTTGTTCTTTTTCTTTAAATGCCTCTATTTTTTGATTTAACGTAACGGCTTCAAATTGTTGGCGTTGTTTGTTTTCAAGTTGTTTGCCGACAGCTTTATAATTAGCTTCGTCTTCTGTAATTTGCTGAGTATAAAAATCGACTTCTACCTTCAATGCATCCACTAGTTGATACATATTGAACTGGTTTGTACGTAGTAACTCGAAAATTGCAGACTCTCTTTTAGGAAGGGTGCTTGCAATTTTACTAGTATGCAAATTACGGACTGCTATCGCCTGTTGTAACTCTTTGTCGGCTTCTTCCTTTTTCACTTTAAGCTGATCTGCAATATGACGATAAGGTTCGGTTTTGAAAATTTTTCGTAAAATCGCTTCTTTGTTTTCTGTTTCAGAAGTTAATAATTTACGAAACTCACCTTGAGGTAGCATGACAATTTGTTTAAATTGATCTTTTGTTAGACCGATAATATCTTCAATTTTTTTATTAATTTCTCCAACTTTTTGTGATTCAACGACCGGTTTTTCTCCTTTAGGAAGGATCTCGACAAGTTCAAATGATTCACCAGTTGCTGTTTTATTGCCATTTTTACGATGAGCTAACTGGCGAAGTACACGATATTGACGGTTATGGATTTCAAAAATGAGTTCAGCAGACGTGTGAGTATCATCATCTGCAAAGTCGCTGCGAATTTCTTTAATATCCGCACGATCTTCACCACTTGCGCTACCGTACAAAGCAAAACTAATACCATCAAATATAGTTGTTTTACCTGCCCCAGTTGCACCCGAAATAACAAATAAGCGATGCTCGCCTAATTCACCAAAGTCGATTATTTCTGTCTTTTTATACGGACCAAAAGCGGTCATTTTCAGTTGAATTGGCTTCATTTCACATCACTCCCTACTTCTCGTTCTTTTGCTAATCCTTCTTGTAGCACTTCTTGGAATAGCTGTTTTGTTTCATCTTCTACTTCCGAACCTACTATCTCCTTATAGAAAGCCTCAAAAAGAGTCAAGTCATCCATCTTTTGACGAGATGTTGTTAGTTGCTCTGTGCCATCAATCTTTTGATGAATTATTTTACGCTCCACATGCATGGCATTTGGAAAGACTGTACGTATTTTCTCCATCGGCGAAATAATTGGTGTATCATCAAGTAATTTGACGTAAATATAATCTTCACTCACTTCTGACTTAAGTAAATTATCTATCGTATCTTCTACAGTTCGCATATCTCTACGCGGTTGTAGTAATTTCTTTTCGACTGTTATTTGTCCATCTTTTGCTAAGTCCACGATTAAATAACCCTTTTTATGATTCTCCTCAGAAATTGAATATTTCAATGGTGAACCTGCATACCGAATTGTTTCATTTAATACAAAATGAGCTTGGTGTAAATGTCCAAGTGCTGTGTAATGGAATGGCTCAAATAATGCTGCATCAATACATTCTGTACCCCCGATGGCTAAAGGACGCTCGGATTCACTTGTATTCTCCTCTTCTTGACCGTGGGAGGTAACAAAGGCATGTCCTACAAAAACATGTCTTTTTTCTGAATCCATATTCTCTTTCAGCTCATTGGTTATACGTTTCATTGCAGATTGGTGAGATTTAATTGAATCATCATCAAATACATATCGAACTTGTGAAGGATCTGCATACGGTATTAAGTGAAAATGTACCTCTCCAAACTCATCATTCAGAATAACTGGTGGTAGCTTGTCATCCAGATTCCCAACTATATGTAAACCACTTTCCTTCATTAACTGACTACCGAAATGTAAACGGCCTGGACTATCGTGATTTCCTGCAATGCTAATGAGAGGAATATGTCTTTTTACTACAATCTCTGCGAAAATATCATCTAATAATCGAACAGCTTCTGTCGGAGGTACAGCTCTGTCGTATAAATCACCGGCAACAATTATGACATCTGGCTTCTCATCGTCAATATCTGCCAAAAATTGTTGTAAAATATAAGCTTGATCCTCAGTCATATAAACCCCTTGTACAAGCTTACCTAAATGCCAATCTGCTGTATGAAATATTTTCATATAACTTCCTCCTTTTAAACGTATTATCTATTTTAACATTCAATTGATATTGTTGTGATTGTAAAATATCACACAGAAAACACTGTCTATTTATTGTATCATAGCAGCTCGAAACAGAATAAATGTTCCTTTTTATTCCGACTTATCTAATAGCTTTTATTCGGCGAAAAGCTCTACTTATCTCCAGTATTAGACCTATTTAACGATGAAATCATTACGTATACAATCGGCTCTCTTGTCCCCATAGAAAAAACACCTCCACGTTGGTTTTTAAAGGTAGGATACCCATTTTTTCAACGAAAGGTGTTTTTATTTGTCTCATATTTTTAGGTCAGTGTAAATTTCAATGGCTTAGGTTTTTTGAGTACGGTTAATATTGTGTTATAGAATAGATAAAAACAATGGTAATAACGATTGGTACTACAAATGTCATTAAGAGTTTCCACGTTTTAAAATATATAGGCGATAACTTTCCACCTTGCATAAATTCATCTTTCACAAACGATTTCTTTACTTTATGCATGATGAATATGGCGATTAGTAAGTTTCCTAAAGGAAGCATAATATTACTTACTAAATAATCTGTTGCATCGAAAATACTCTTACCAAATATCGTAAAATCATTCAAACTGCTAGTTGATAAAGCAGCTGGAATAGACACTATAAACACAACCACCCCTAAAACAAATGCAATATTTCTTCTTGCATTTGGCCATTTTTCTACTAAAGCTGCTACAATAATTTCATATAAACTAAATGACGAAGTAAGTGTAGCGAATAAGAATAGTAATAAGAAAATAGCTAAAAATAGTTCACCAAATGGCATTTGGCTAAATACCGAAGGCAATATCATAAATAATAAGCCAGGTCCTTCAGCAGGTTCATAACCAAATGCAAAAACTACCGGGAAAATAGCAAGCCCTGCAAGTAATGACACGAAAATATTCATTAGTACAACTGACCCTGCTGAATTAGGTAAACTCTCATCTTTTTTCAAATATGAACTATACGTCACCATACACGAAAAACCAACAGCTAATGCGAAGAACGACTGTCCAAGCGCATATAACACGGCCTTGCCTGTAATTTTTGAAAAATCAGGCGCTAAAAAGAATTTTACCCCTTCCATCGCTCCATCAAGTGATAATGCACGAATCACAAGTATGAAGAAGAATACAAATAGTAAAGGCATCATATATTTATTTGCTTTTTCAATACCATTTTGTACCCCTAAGGAAATAATAAGAACATTAATTAATGTGAAAAGTGCTAGTCCAACTAATGTAATCCAAGGTGTTCCTGTAATCATGCCAAACAACTGGTCTGGCGCGGTTCCATTTTGAATGACATTTCCTACAACTGACTTACCACTATATATTAATATCCAGCCCCCTACTACACTGTAAAAAGATAGTAATAAGAAGCATCCTGCTACGCCAAGCCGACCGATCCAAACCCATGTACTTTTTGGTGCTAGTTTTTTATATGCTGAGATCGCTTCTGCACCAGATCCGCGACCAATGATAAATTCTGAAATTAGCATCGGTAAACCGATCAATAGCGTAAAAATGACAAATAATAAAAAGAAGGCTCCTCCTCCACTTTGCCCCGTTACATACGGCATTTTCCAAATGGCACCTAGCCCAATCGCTGCTCCAGCCGACGATAATATGAAGCCTAACTTTGTCGACCACTGTCCTTTACTTGAATTCAAAAGGTGTTCCTCCTCTACTCTGCTCAGCTCAACAACTCTAACGATTGATGAGACGTAAATTATCAATTCTTATTCTATCATGAATATTCTTAATTTATAAGAAAGGTTATTCTTTTTTAATACAAGTTAGACACTTTTCATATTTCTCATGTAGACTAGTATTTGCTTAGTATTTTAGAAGGAGATGTAGTATGGATAAAACAAAATTAAATGAGCGTGTGATTTCTAAAACGTGGATTGTTCTCATTTTAGGCTCATTAACAGCATTCGGTCCACTTTCAATGGACATGTATTTGCCCTCTTTACCAACAGTTGCAACTGATTTAGGTACTACAACTTCATTTGCACAATTAAGTTTAACTGCTTGTTTATTAGGACTTGCTTTTGGCCAACTGGTTTTTGGACCATTAAGTGATATTAAAGGACGTAGAAAACCATTACTGTCTACATTAATCATTTATTCTGTTGCCTCTTTACTTTGTGCCTTTAGCAGTAGTATTTGGATGCTAATTGGTTTACGCTTTGTACAAGGTTTTTCAGGAGCGGCGGGTATTGTTATCGCTAGAGCTTCAGCACGAGATATGTATGAAGGGAAAGATTTAACAAAGTTCGTTGCTTTACTTTCTTTAGTTAATGGTGCTGCACCAATTCTAGCCCCTATCTTTGGTGGCATGGTGTTGAAATTTGCTCCGTGGCCAATCGTCTTTATCGTATTAGCAGTCATCGGTATATTAATGCTAATAAGTGTAATTTTTATCTTACCGGAAACATTACCAGTAGAGCGTAGAGCAACAGGTGGTGTTTTTGCGACCGTCAAAACTTTCGGAGGTTTAGTGAAAGATCGCTCATTTATCGGTTTAGCACTTACACAAGCTTTTATTATGACAGCCATGTTTGCATACATAGCAGGATCTCCCTTTGTTTTGCAAAAGATTTACGGTGTTTCACCACAAGCTTTTTCACTGTTTTTCGGATTGAACGGTATAGGTATTATCATCGCTTCTCAAATGACAGGTAAATTGTCTGAAACAGTAGCTGAAACTAAATTGCTTCTTTCTGGAATCTTAATTGCTTTTACAGGAAGTCTACTATTAATAACTGTTATTGCATTTAAATTACCCCTAATATTTATTCTTATTGCATTATTTATTATCGTATCGACAGTAGGGATCGTTTCAACAACCGCCTTCTCACTTAGTATGCAAAAGCAAGGCAATAATGCCGGCAGTGCCTCTGCTTTACTTGGTTTATTACCATTTATCGGTGGTGCCCTTGTTTCCCCATTAGTTGGAATCGCTGGCGAAATGAATGCTTGGCCCATGGGCATCATCATTTTAACTAGTACACTACTTTCTATCATTGCCTTTTTATCATTACCGAAAAAGTAATCGTAATCGTCTTATTTGATTAGTTGCAAATAAGACGATTTTTATTTTATAGATTAATCTATCATATGTTTTTACAATACAACAAAGATTTCACTATAATTCGTTATGATTTTCACATTTAAATCATATTTTCGTGCAACTATAGGTTTTTTGACTACAACAGGTTTAATCTGTACTATAATAGAAGGAAGCGTTGTTTTAGAGGGATACAAATGAAGGTTATTACTACACGACTTGAGGCAGAGGATGCAAAAAGCGTTTATCAAGAAACAGCAGGTATTGCAATTATTACCATTCACCGCTCACAAGTAAAAAACGCTTTGTCAACTTAATCGGGCCAAGTATGACGAAAGATTTAGTATTTTCAGGACGTATGTTAAAAGCGGAAGAAGCATTTCGCGTTGGTATGCTGAACTACTTAGTTGCCGAAAAAGACTTAGATCGTTATGCGATTCGTATGGGTAAATTAGTTGGTTCAATGTCTCCTGCTTCACTACTTGCGGTCAAACATTCCGTACAAGAATGCATTGATTCAGCGCTGGTTTTATGGAAAGGATCAACACCATTTGTTGACGCAACTGATTTCCCTGAGGGAGTTCGAGCATTTGTTGAGAAACGTCCACCTGTTCTTGCCCGTAAACTGCAACAATAATAAAACAATAAATGTTAAGGCCCGTTATTAAGAATATTATAGGATAACTGAAAAAAACGGTTAAGTATTTATTATTTATAAGATCCCTTACACAAATCCATCCCCTATAACATCATTATAGATATTGTAGGGGATTAAAGATTATTATGATTTAATTCTTCTATTAAAAAAACTTAGGTATCCCTTCATTATTTAGTTTTACTATAAATTAAATGAAGAATATCTCTGCCTCGATAATGCTTCATATATTCTCCTTCAATTTCCATGCCGATTTTTTCAGCAACTTTACTTGAAGCCAAATTATCTGGCCTAATTTGTGCAATAACTTTATCTGCTTCTAATTCATTAAAAGCATAATCTAAACAAGCCTTTGCACCCTCTACTGCATAACCCTTGCCCCAAAATGCTTTATCAAGAATATAGGCAATTTCTATATAGGAGATCCCTTCAATAGTATCTATCATAGGTCCGATAACACCAATAAATTCTCCCGTCTCTTTTTCTATTGCTGCAAAGTAACTAAAGCCATCTTGGTCATATCGAATTAAATTTTTTTCTATCCACTCAAGCACTTCTCCATCTGAAAATGCATGGCCCCATGCGTACATTACTTCAATATCTTGAAAAAAACACATAAATTATTAAAATCATCTTTTGTAATTTTTCTATATCTAAGTCGATCAGACTGTAAAATCCATTCCATTGTACTCACCTCGTAAAATATTATTCCACAACGCATCAAGATCTTCCATAATTCACTCCCTAAATAGAGGAATTATATTCATAATTAGGATACCATATTAACCTAAATTTTACCAAGTTCAGAATTGTAAATAACAATTCCATCGTATGCATAGGGTAGAAAACTCATTTTATAATAAGCAGTATGACCTTATATACTCACTAGCGTTGTGATTTATTTTAACTTCACCACACCGAACTTTACATAAAAGTTATTTTTTGTTTACAATCTAATTAAAAGGAGCGATTTGGATTCAAAAATCCCTATACCAGTCCAAAATATTCTAAGTGAGTATATTACCTTGTTTCACGAACGAATTCCCAATACTCTAGAAGGATTATATTTACACGGTTCTATAGCCCTTAATGCTTATATTAATGACTCTAGTGATATTGATTTCATTGCAATTTTAAACCGTAATTTATCTGAAGCAGAGGTGAAAATATTATCTAAAACTCATCGAGAATTAAAAGATAAATATAAAAAAACGGGCATGGATGGATGCTACCTTCTTTGGAAAGACATAGGTAAAAAGCAGGCTGAAACAAGGAAATGTTTATATGTAAACGAAAGCAAGATTGCTTGGAGTAATCATGTTATTAATCCGATTACTTGGTGGATTCTGAAAGACAAAGGAATCAGCATTATTGGTCCGGAAATAACTTCATTTCACTTTGATGTAAATGAAAGTATTCTGTCTGATTACATTCTAACTAATATGAATACCTATTGGTTAAATCGAATAAATACAATTAAAATATTTAAAAGAATAGTACATCTACTGCCTAATAAATTAGTGGATTCGGAAATACAATGGTCAATAACCGGAATGTTACGCCAATTCTATACACTTAGAGAACATGAAATCATTTCAAAAGTAGACGCGGATAAGTATGCCATCAATCATATGCCAGAAAGATGTCATAACATCATCAAAGAAGCGATAAGTATTCGAGAAGGATCAAACATACGTTACTATAATTCTAAAAAACAACGCATTAATGAGACAATACAATGTATGGACTATATTCTAAATTACTGTAATAATATGAATCAATTTCATAAAGGCTAATCTATCAAAAATCACCTTGGGATCTCACACCTTTTACATATCTATTCTCAAATTAACTTATGATTATTCATTTCTAATAGAAGAAACTCACTCACTAAAGGTGGTTCATAGGTTTTTTAATAGACCTATGAACCCACCTTTTTTATGAGAATATCAACCAGAACTTAAAATAAGTACTTCAATAGGGGTCCTATATTTTTATAAGACGAATTGTAATATTAAGTGCAATACCAAGACAAAATAGAAAACGCCCATAACGATTCCGTGTAAAATGTAAGTTACCACACTAAACATCAGACGGAGGAATCGTTATGAGCTACCAAC
>NZ_JBNNTI010000026.1:0-58504 GCF_050278625.1 Viridibacillus sp. NPDC096237
TTTTTCCCTAAGCGAACAGACCTAGCTGAGGTAAGCAAGGATGAATTAAAAAAGGCGTTATATTTAATTAATAATCGCCCAAGAAAATGCTTGGGTTGGAAATCTGCACACGAAGCGTTCATGGAGCAAGTGTTGCACTTAATTTGACAAAGTAACATTTTGAAAATAACACAATAAAAATCACCAAGCAATGGCGCTATAAGGGGAATGGTGGTTTTGGACCTTTAAAAAATGAGAATTCTGAGCGAAATATCTCTTTGGATAAGAATACGATGGTACATTTTAAAAACTTCATCGAGACACGCAAGAAAGACTTTAAAAATGTGCACAAGCTCGTGTTCTATGATTGCTTATCTGACATCTTAATCATCAAAAATGATCGTTTGAATGACGTGTTAAGAGCTATTTTAAATCGTTTATAATTAATCCACTGATTACTGCTCATGGACTGCGACACACTCATGCAAGTGTTCTTTTATATCAAGGAATATCCATCCTTTATGTGTCTGAACGACTAGGTTATGCCTCCATTGATATTACATCATCCACCTACGCTCATGTGTTAAAAGAATACGCGATCGAGACTCTCAGAAAACAAACCAAATTTTCGATAATCTAATGCATTGAATGTGTAGAAAATGTGTAGAAACTTTTCATTTTCTATCGTTTTCTAACGTATACTCAGAAAAATCAAAAGCACTACAAACCATTGATACCAAAGGATTTGTAGTGCTATTTTAGTTGGTTCAAACTTTATCTATCTGAACCTTATTACGTCCCAGGAGGGATTCGAACCCCCGACCGACGCCTTAGAAGGGCGCTGCTCTATCCAGCTGAGCTACTGAGACAAATGTGCAATCCCGCGTTCCAACGGGAAAGACAATACTTAGTATATATCAGATATTTGAAAGTGTCAACATTATTTTTTTAATATAGAAAAATTCTTTTTAGTAATGATTTCATTTGTTTCTGTTTTGAATGTGACTTGCCACTCTTTACCGTCAAAATCGATGATTGCGTAGCTCTTTTCTTTACGCCCTCTAGGCAAGCGAAGGCTTCCTGGGTTAACAAACAGTGTATCACCTATTAACTCCGCTCCTAGCAAGTGTGAGTGGCCAAATAATACGAGGTTAGCGCCTACTTCTGCTGCGCGGTATGAAAGTGATAATAAAGTCAGTTTGACATTGTATAAATGGCCGTGTGTCATATAGATTTTTTGACCATCTATTTCTTCAATGACGTCGTCTGGAAATTGTTTATCGTAATCGCAATTTCCCCTTACTTTGTACATATCACGTAATTCAGTAGCTTCAAAAGATAATTCACTATCACCGCAATGGAACACTGCATCGATATCCTGAACATTAGAAATGACTTGTTTTATAACGGTAGCATCACTGTGGGTGTCACTCATTACTAGAATTCTCATCATTTATCACTCCACTTCTGATACCCAAGTCGGTAGTTGATCCGCTAATAAACGAATCGCATTACCACGGTGGGAAATGGCTCCTTTTTCAGCAGGCGTTAGCTCTGCCATAGCTTTGTTAAGTTGTGGAACAAAGAAGATTGGGTCGTAACCGAAACCATTTGTACCGCGTTTTTCAGTTAAGATCAGACCTTCGCAAGTACCAAAAACAGTTGTTGTTTCTTGATTTGGTCCAGCTATAGCTAGTGCACAACAGAAGCGTGCTGTACGGTCTTCTCCTTTTACGCCCTCAAGGTTTTTCAATGCTTTTTGCATATTTGCCTCATCATCATGATCGCCTGCATAACGTGCTGAGTAAACGCCTGGCTCACCGTTTAATGCATCAATTTTAAGGCCACTATCATCAGCAATGACGATTTTGCCAAGCATGTTAGCAACTGTTTCTGCTTTTAGAATGGCATTCTCTTCGAAAGTTGTCCCAGTTTCTTCGATATCTAAGTCAGGTGCTACATCAAATAATGTAACTACTTCAAAACCTAAAGGGCCAAAAATTGCTTCAAAATCCTTCGCTTTTCCTTTGTTTTTCGTTGCGATTACGACTTGTTTCATTTTCCTGCCTCCAAATTACGTTCTATGCGAAGTGCAATTTCACCTAAAACTTCTTTTTGTGCATTGATTAATTGTTGAACACCTAATTCTCCTAATACTAAAAGTTCATTTAACTGTTCACGTGAAAATGTAGATTCTTCACCTGTACCTTGTAGCTCAACAAATTGACCTTTGCCTGTTTGAACGATATTCATGTCCACTTCTGCTGCAGAGTCTTCAAGATAATTTAAATCTAAAATAGCGCCCTCTTCAGCAGCGATACCTACACTTGTTGCCGCTAGGAAGTCTTTTAATGGGTAGTGCGTGATTTTTCCAGCGTCTTGTAGTTTTGCCACTGCGTCTGCCATCGCTACAAACGCACCTGTAATAGAGGCTGTACGAGTACCTCCGTCTGCTTGAATGACATCACAGTCGATCCAAATTGTTCTTTCCCCTAGTTTCTCTAAATCTACTACTGCGCGTAAAGCTCGTCCAATTAAACGTTGGATTTCCATTGTACGACCACCGATTTTACCAGCAGATGCTTCGCGGCGTGTTCTTGATGCAGTTGCTCTTGGTAACATTGAATACTCAGCTGTTACCCAACCTTTTCCTTCTCCGCGCATAAATGGTGGTACTTTTTCTTCAATAGTAGCATTACAAATAACTTTTGTATTTCCTACTGTTATTAATACAGATCCTTCTGGGTGTATTAAATAATCCTTGTCCATTTGAATAGGTCTTAGTTCGTCTTTATTACGTCCATCATTTCTTGTCATGATGTACCTCCAATTAAGTTGTTTTAATTCATAGGAAAACCCCGAAATGTCCATCATTTCGGGCTTTTTCTATCCTTTTATTAACGCTAT
Organism: Viridibacillus sp. NPDC096237; assembly: GCF_050278625.1. NCBI lineage: Bacteria > Bacillati > Bacillota > Bacilli > Caryophanales > Caryophanaceae > Viridibacillus > Viridibacillus sp. NPDC096237. The sequence continues at coordinate 2,887 of NZ_JBNNTI010000026.1, forward strand.
TACTTTTTTAAAGTAATTCTTTTCACTTGTATCTTCTGAAGTGGTAACCATTTGTTCGCAATTAATTGGAACATCGGCACCGAGCCCGTCGTAAAGAAACGGTGCTCTGGCGCTAATTGTTCCATCCTTGCGATATGATGATAACTCAGTAGATTTTGGACGTCCTTTGCAGTTTCTTCTGCTGAAGAAACAACATGAACGTGTTCACCTACTGTCTGTTCAATATTTCGCTGAATAAGTGGATAATGTGTACAGCCTAAAATAACCGTATCAAAACTTGTTTTTTGTAATGGTTGTAAACTTTCTTTTACTAACTGGTCAGCAAACTCCCCTTCGTACTCGCCACTTTCCACTAAAGGAACAAATGACGGGCAAGCTAGTGATGTTACCTTACTAGATGAAGAAAGTGAATAAAGCGCCTCTTCATATGCACCACTTTTCACTGTGACCTCAGTACCAAGGACTACAATATCGTGGCTTTTCGTCGCTTTAATCGCTGCTCTAGCACCTGCGTTAATAACACCGATAACTGGGAAAGGACATTTCTTTTGCAAACTTTCTAAAGCAACTGCTGTTGCGGTGTTGCAAGCAATGACAAGCATTTTGATATTCATTTTGGACAATGTATCCGCCATTTGCCATGTAAAGGTTCTCACTTGTTCTTGTGAACGTGGTCCATACGGGCATCTTGCTGTATCACCGATATAATATATGGATTCGTTCGGTAGTAATCGTAGCATCTCTTTTACAACGGTTAATCCACCAACACCCGAATCAATCACTCCGATGGGAGCATTCACGTTAACCGCCTCAATCCTGGTTCATTTCGTTATATAGTTTGTGTAATAATCTTGATAATTCTAGTACTTCTTTTTCGCTAAAATCTGTTACGATATCATTCAAGTATTTTTGACGTTTTACAATTACTTCTGCAATTATACGTTCGCCCTCTTCTAATAGATGAATTCGAACAACTCGACGATCTTCATTATCACGAATACGTTTAACTAATGCATTTTTTTCCATGCGATCGACTAAGTCTGTAGTTGTGCTAAACGCTAAATACATTTTATTTGATAGATCTCCAATTGTCATGTCACCAATCTCATGAAGCCATTGTAACGCAACAAATTGCGGAGGTGTAATTGTATAGTTACTTAAAATTTCTCGACCCTTCTGCTTAATTAATGCCGAAATATGTCGAAGTTCTTTTTCCAAAAATGCTACTTGTTCAGCATTATGTGTGGACTGTGAATCTTGATTTGTCATGTGAACCTTCACTCCTCAAAAGGATTACTTATCCCTATATTGTGAAGTGTTTTAACAAAAATGGCAAGGGCACATTCATCCTAACGACAATTCTCCTAGTCGAAGAAGCTCTATCATCGCTTGTGCACGGCCTGACACACCGAGTTTCTGGATAGTATTGGAAATATGATTGCGAACAGTTTTTTCACTTATGTGAAGTTGTGTCGCTATTTCCTTTGTCGAAAAGTCCTGTACAAGTAATTGAAAAATTTCACGTTCACGCTTAGTTAACAATGAACGATGATGTGAATGACTCATCACACGCGGCCCTCCAATCCCCTCTTCCATGTAGCGTATGTCGGAAGGAGCAAAGCGGTGACGGCTATTCAAATATTATGCTTCAACTCTTTCTAATTGCGATTCATTCCAACGTATAGACTTCCCTGTGACGCGGTTCATCTGTACAATTGTTCCGCGCCCTGTAAAGCACATCTCTTCCTTTTTATTCATCGCTAAATAGTGTATATCTAATGATGAGTTACCGATACTCTCTATTTTCACATAAATATTCAATTGCTCTTCAAAGTACACTTGCTTCACATAATCGCATTGAATATCTGCCACAACCGGTATAGCTTCACTATCTCCATGCATCCATTTACCCATAAAACCAAGATGCTTTAAAAATTCGATTCGTGCATATTCAAAATATGTGATTGGTACTGTATTATTCATATGTCCAAACATATCAGTCTCTGAAAATCTCACTTGCACAGGTACTGAAAATGAAAACCCCTTTTTCCATTCTTCCATATTACTAATGTATGATGATTGCATACGCTTTCCCCCTTCGCAAAAATGAACAATGATTCATTTTATTATAACAGAAAACCCTAAAGACAAAAACGGATAACTACTCTTTATAAGACGCAAAAAACAGCTCCACACTTATGTGTGAAGCTGTTTTATAAGTTTCAATAATAGATTAGTCAACCATATGGTCAGAACCAAAGAAGTTTTTGAACATTTGTACTGTAGTAGCACGGTTCAAAGATGCGATAGAAGTAGTCAAAGGAATACCTTTTGGACATGCAACTACACAGTTTTGAGAGTTACCACAGTTAGCAAGACCGCCTTCGCCCATGATTGCTGCTAGACGTTCGTCTTTGTTCATTGCACCTGTTGGGTGAGAATTGAATAGACGTACTTGTGAAAGTGGAGCTGGTCCCATGAAATCAGAGTGAGTATTCACGTTTGGACATGCTTCAAGACATACACCACAAGTCATACATTTAGATAATTCATAAGCCCATTCACGTTTACGCTCAGGCATACGTGGACCTTCACCAAGATCATAAGAACCATCAATTGGAACCCAAGCTTTCACTTTTTTAAGTGAATCAAACATACGGCTACGGTCTACTTGTAGGTCACGAACGACCGGGAAAGTGCTCATTGGTTGTAATTTAATAGGTTGTTCTAATTGGTCAACTAATGCTGAACATGATTGACGAGGACGCCCATTAATAACCATTGAACATGCACCACAAACTTCTTCAAGACAGCTCATATCCCATGAAACTGGAGCTGTATTTTTACCATCAGCAGTTACTGGGTTACGTTGAATTTCCATTAATATAGAAATTACATTCATTCCATGACGGTAAGGTACTTTGAATTTTTCCATATATGGCTGTGCATCTGTAGCAGCTTGACGTTGAATCTCTACATCAATATATTTCGTTTCAACTGCTTGTCCCATGTTTATTTATCCCCTTTCTTAGAAGAATAGTCACGTTTACGTGGTGGGATTAACGAAACATCTACTTCTTCATAGCTTAATTTAGGCTCAGTAGAAGGAGTGAATTCCGCGATAGTTGTTTTCAAGAAGTTTTCATCATCACGTTCTGGGAAGTCTGGTTTATAGTGCGCTCCACGACTTTCATCACGATTTAATGCTCCTAAAGTAATAACGCGAGCAAGAGCCATCATGTTTTTCAACTGACGAGTGAATTGTACACCTTGGTTACTCCATTTAGCTGTATCGTTAATATTGATGTTGTTATAACGTTCTTGTAATTCCATAATTTTATCATCTGTTGCTCTTAATTTATCATTGTAACGTACAACAGTAGCGTTTGCTGTCATCCATTCACCAAGTTCTTTGTGAAGTAAATAAGCATTTTCGTTACCATCTAGATTCAATGTATCATCCCATTTTTGCTGTTCTTCAGCAACTGCGGAATCGTAGATTGAAGAAGGAAGATCTTCAACATGTTTTTCAAGTCCTTTGATGTAATTTACAGCGTTTGGACCTGCAATACTACCACCGTAGATAGCAGAAAGTAATGAGTTAGCTCCTAAACGGTTACCACCATGTTGAGAGTAATCACATTCTCCAGCAGCAAATACACCTGGAATAGTTGTATGTTGATCGTAATCTACCCATAGACCACCCATAGAATAGTGAACAGCTGGGAAGATTTTCATCGGTACTTTATGTGGATCATCACCAACGAATTTTTGGTAGATTTCAATAATACCACCTAGTTTAATGTCTAGTTCATGCGGATCTTTGTGTGAAAGATCTAGATAAACAACATTTTCACCGTTAACACCTAGTTTTTGGTTAATACAAACATCGAAGATTTCACGCGTTGCAATATCACGAGGTACTAAGTTACCATATGCAGGGTATTTTTCTTCTAAGAAGTACCAAGGCTTACCGTCTTTATAAGTCCAAATACGGCCACCTTCACCACGAGCAGATTCTGACATTAGACGAAGTTTATCGTCACCAGGAATTGCTGTTGGGTGAATTTGAATGAACTCACCGTTCGCATATTTAGCACCTTGTTGATAAACAATAGATGCTGCAGAACCAGTGTTGATCATTGAGTTAGTAGATTTACCGAAGATAATACCAGGACCACCACTCGCCATAATCACTGCGTCAGAACGGAATGCTTTGATTTCGTGTGTAGTAAGGTTTTGTGCTTTAATACCTTTACATACGCCAGATTCATCAAGAACTAGTCCTAAGAATTCCCAACCTTCATACTTTGTTACTAAGCCTTCTACTTCCCATTTACGAACTTGTTCGTCTAGAGCGTATAGAAGTTGTTGACCTGTTGTCGCACCAGCAAATGCTGTACGGTGCATTAATGTACCACCGAAACGACGGAAATCTAGTAAACCTTCTGGCGTACGGTTGAACATAACACCCATACGGTCGAATAAATGAATGATACCAGGTGCTGCATCAGCCATAGCTTTTACTGGTGGTTGGTTCGCTAAGAAGTCTCCACCATAAACTGTATCATCAAAGTGGATCCATGGAGAATCCCCTTCACCTTTTGTATTAACGGCACCGTTAATTCCGCCCTGTGCACATACAGAGTGTGAGCGTTTTACTGGTACCAATGAGAATAATTCAACTTCTGTGCCCATCTCGGCTGCTTTCATAGTAGCCATTAAACCAGCAAGACCGCCGCCAACGACTATCAATTTACTTTTAGCCATGTTTTTTCTCACTCCTCTTTCAAATAGTAATCAAGCGCTTACATGATGTTAAGTGCATTCTATTAAACGAATGCAAGTAATGCACTTACGCCGACTACTGATAACACTAAGAAAATTAAAACAGTAATGTAAGTTGCAATTTTTTGAGATTTTGGAGATTGAGTAATTCCCCAGCTTACTAAGAATGCCCAAACACCATTTGCTAAGTGGAAAGTTGCTGAAATAATACCTGCAACATAGAATGCTAACATCCATGGGTTAGATAAAACATCTGCCATCATGTTGTAGTCAACTTCTGTTCCAAGTGCTTTTTGGATACGAGTTTGGAAAATATGCCAAGCGATAAAGACAACTAGGAATACTCCAGTGAAACGTTGTAATACGAACATCCAGTTACGGAAAGTGCTAAAACGTTTAGTATTTGGTTGTGCAGTGAAGGCTATGTACACACCATAAAAAGCATGGAACATTAATGGAATGTAAATTACAATCCATTCTAGAGCCCATAAGAATGGGAGATTACCCATAAATTCACTTGCTGAGTTAAATGATTCTGCACCTTTTGTTGCTGTAAAGTTAATAAACAAGTGTTGCGTCAAGAACAGTCCAACTGGAATAATTCCAAGAAGTGAATGCAGACGACGCAATAAAAACTCTCGATCTTTCGACAAAACTGTTACCCCCCTTAATACTGAAAATAGACAGACGAACAACTACCAATGCTTTTCAACATGGTATCCATTGACTGCATATTTCATCATGGTACAATATTATGACAAGTTCATTGTACTCTCATCATGGCAGAGCGTCAAGGTAACCAACACTATTTCTAACTACCTTTAATATACGATTTTCTCTCGTAAATACATAAATATTCTACTAGAAAACGTTATTTTCTAACTCTGACAAAAAATAGACAAAATTAAATGAAAGAAGGTAAATCATGTCATCTACTACTAACACTCAACACTTCCCATTATTTGGTTACGAACTAATAAGAGATCACGTACTCTCATCTGTTCTTGGAAAAAACGAAGAGGATATCTTATATTGGTGCGGAAAAGAGTTAGCACGCAAGTTCCCTTTATACAGCATGGAAGAAGCTATTTCATTTTTCCACGAAGCTGGATGGGGCGATCTTTCTATAGAGAAACAATCTAAAGATGAATCTTTTTATACTTTAACTGGAGACCCTGAAGCTATGCAATTTGAAAAACGCTGTTTCCGACTTGAAAGTGGCTTCCTAGCAGCTCAACAAGAAAAAATCAGTGGTTTCTTAACAGAATGCTACGACGAAAAGAAAGTAAAACGAGGGGTTGTCCGATTCCATGTCAAATGGGATTTAAAAGATCAACTATAAAAAGCAGCTGACTAAACATCTATTCAAGATGCCTAGTCAGCTTTTTAAATTTATATTTTTAAACTTGAATTTCGAGACTAGCTGCTAACTCAAATTCATCATGTAATGCATTTGCAGCCAAAAACATTGAATCCTGAGGTATGATGACAGAAATTTTAATTTCAGAAGTACTTACCATTTTGAGTGTAATATTTTCTTTATGTAAGCGATCAAACATTTTTGCAGCTACGCCAGGATTAGATACTATACCAGATCCAACAATCGACACTTTAGCTACGTCTTCTTCATAATTTACATGACGATAACCAATTTCAGATTTATTTGCTTCCAATACACGAGCGGTATCTGCTAAATTTTCTTTTTTAATAGTGAAAGATACCGAAGGCTCTACACCTTCAATAATAGTTTGAACGATTATATCTACGTTAATATGATTATCTGCTAATACTGTAAATATATTTACTAAAGAACCATTATAATTCCCTTCATACCCTACCGTTACACGAATAATATCTGACATAAATGCAACCCCGCGTACAACTAAATCTTTTTCCACTTCTACTTCCTCCTTCATAATTGTTCCTTCATCTTCTACATAACTAGAGCGAACTGCTAATGGAATGTTATAGTTTTTCGCAAACTCTACAGCACGTGGATGCAAAACACCCGCTCCTAAATTCGCCAATTCTAGCATTTCATCATATGACAGTCCTTGTAGTTTACGAGCATTCGGAACATAACGAGGATCTGAAGTATACACACCATCAACATCTGTATAAATATCACAGCGTTCAGCACCTAATACCGCAGCTAAAGCAACTGCTGTCGTATCTGATCCACCACGACCTAGAGTAGTAATATTGTTATTATTATCGATTCCTTGGAAACCTGCAACTACAGCTACACAGTCTCTATCCAACGCTTTCTGTATATTTGCCGCTTGGATTTCCACAATGCGCGAATCACTCGGAACGCCTTCTGTTAATATTCCAGCTTGCCAACCAGTGAAGGACTGAGCTTTTAAACCTATGCTTTGCAAAGCAATCGATAATAATGAGATAGTCACCTGCTCACCTGTTGTTAAGAGCGTATCCATTTCTCGCTTCGATGGATTTGGCATAATTTCATGTGCCATATCTACAAGTATATCCGTCGTTTTACCCATTGCCGAAACAACAACGACAACATTATTGCCCTTTTCCTTCTCTTTCTGAATGCGTCTTGCTACATGCATTACGCGTTCAATCGTTGCAACTGATGTACCACCAAATTTAAAGACTAAACAACTCACCCATAACCTCTCCCTTACTTGTTATGACGACCGTATTCACAATGACATCTTATGAAAAAAGCAGCCTTTCACACGTTTCCATGTGAAAAGCCGCCTCCGTAGAATGCACGTTCAAAAGAACATTCATGTGAGATAGCCCTCCAGAACCGAAACGGGTCTGACAATTCTACACTTGTTAAATGTAGAACCAGAAATAAATTGGAAATAGTCAATTTATCACTTCGGCGACCTTCCCTTTCATCAACAGTCCTAGGATCTATTCATCCTCTTGCTGATTACTCTTGAAATCCGCACCTCTATCATCACTAAATAGTGATTATTTAAATAGTAATGCTACCTTAACACAATTTTCTGATTACTACAATTTATTTTTCGGAAAAATAAGTAAATATGGTATAAGCTAGTTTTTTTGGTACATTCGCAGCAATTAACTCTTCATAGGATGCCTCACGAATTTTTTTTACCGAACCAAATTGTTTGAGAAGTTGTTGCTTTCGTTTCGGACCAATTCCTTCAATTTCATCGAGAACAGATGTAATGGCATTCTTCTCATGTAATTGGCGATGGAAGGTAATAGCAAAACGATGCACTTCATCTTGAATTCGTTGTAATAGATAAAATGCTTCACTCGTTCTCTTCAATGGAATAATTTCTGGCGGCGAGCCATATAGCAGTTGAGAAGTTTGGTGTTTATCGTCTTTTGCTAAACCAGCAATAGGGATATCTAAACCAAGCTCATCTTCTAATATTTCTCTTGCCACTTCCATTTGTCCTTTCCCACCATCGATAACGATTAAATCAGGTAAAGGCAAGCCATCTCTTAATACACGAGTATATCTTCGGCGAATGACTTCTCGCATTGCACCGTAATCGTCATGCTTTGCAGCCACTTGAATTTTATACTTACGATAATCCTTTTTGCTCGGCTTTCCGTCAATAAAAACAACCATTGCCGAAACGGCGTCAGCTCCGAAAATATGGGAGTTATCAAATGATTCTATGCGAAGTGGTGTAGCGATATTCATCGCATTTCCTAATTCTTCGCAGGCACCTATTGTCCTTTTTTCTTGACGCTCAAGTAACTGGAATTTCTCAGAGATAGCGATTTGAGCATTTTTACTCGCTAAGTCAACAAGTTCTTTTTTCTTTCCCCTATGTGGAATCGTCACTTTTATATCAAGCACAGTCGCTAAAAGCTCTCCTTCAATATTCGAAGGTATGAAGATTTCCTTCGGCTTAATATGTTCTGCTTGTTCATAAAAGCGCCCGACAAACGTTAAGAATTCTTCCTCAGGATCTCTATAAATCGGGAATAACGAAACATCTCTTTCAATTAACTTGCCTTGTCGAACAAAGAACACTTGGATACACATCCAGCCTTTATCAACCGCATAACCAAAAACGTCACGGTTCGTTAAATCAGTGAGGGTGATTTTCTGACGTTCCATGACCGTTTCTATATGGGCAATTTGATCTCGGTATTCTTTCGCTCTTTCGAAATCTAATTTTTCAGCTACATCGAGCATTTTTGCATTTAAATCTTCTTTAACTTCTCCATAACCACCATTTAGGAAACTTGTTATACCTTGAATAATCTCTTGATATTGGTCTTTCACAACTTCTTTTACACAAGGAGCTAGACATTGACCTAAATGATAGTATAAACAAACTCGGTTTGGTAAATTCGTACATTTCCGAAGAGGATACAGGCGATCAAGTAATTTTTTCGTTTCATTTGCAGCAAAACTATTTGGATAAGGTCCAAAGTATTTACCATTATCCTTCTTCACTTTGCGAACGATAAGAAGTCGCGGGTGCTTCTCATTCGTAATTTTAATATAAGGGTACGTCTTGTCATCCTTCAGCATAATGTTGTATTTCGGATCATGGGTTTTAATGAGGTTCAATTCTAAAATAAAAGCCTCTATATCCGAAGATGTCACTATGTATTCGAAATCTTCTATTTCGCTTACAAGTCGTTGCGTTTTACCATCGTGACTGCCTGTGAAATAAGAGCGTACGCGATTTTTTAGCACCTTTGCTTTGCCGACATAAATAATTATACCTTGTCGATCTTTCATCAAGTAACAACCTGGTTGGTCAGGTAGAATGGCTAATTTTTGCTTTATTAATTCGTTCATCTTATCACCTTCTCAGAAAAGTACAAGCGCCTTGTTCATTCCCGGCAAGCATAAGCCGAATTGGCATGGAGGTTGCCCTTTAACCTCCATGTCGAATTTGGGTTATGACCTCGAGGGGCTAGACGCTGGAACTAGATCATATACAGAATAGTTTTATACTTTATTATTTCTAAAAAAAACCGGGCACCATTGTAGGAACCCGGTTTTATATTTATTTCTTCAAAGATTAAGCGTGTTTTTGAATGAATTCAACTAATGCTTCTTTCGGTTGGAAACCAACTGTTTTATCAACTGGCTCTCCGTCTTTGAATAACAATAGAGTTGGAATTGACATAATGCCAAATTTACTTGCTGTTTCTTGGTTTTGGTCAACATCAACTTTAACAATTTTAGCTGCACCGTTTAGTTCAGAATCTAGTTCTTCTAAAACTGGAGCGATCATTTTACAAGGTCCGCACCAAGTTGCCCAAAAATCAACTAGTACTAAACCTTCTGCGATATCATTTGAAAAGCTTGCATCTGTTGCGTATACAATTGCCATATTAAATATCCTCCTTCAACTTGCGTATAACGGTAGTATAGCACGGATAAAAAGCACGAGCGACTGTTATGCTTATAACAGCATTATTTTGCAATAACGATAGTAAAATACGTATTTCACATGCCTATTTGTATGCTTGTATGAAAAAACCCCCGTAAATGGTGTATCCATTTACGGGGGTTAGAAGCATCAATTATGCGTTTACTAATAATTTTTTGAACTCTTCAGTAAGCATTGGGATAACTTCAAAAAGGTCTCCAACGATACCGTAGTCAGCTACTTTAAAAATATTCGCTTCTGGATCTTTGTTGATCGCAACGATTACTTTTGAGTTAGACATACCAGCTAAATGTTGGATTGCACCTGAAATACCTGCTGCAATATAAAGATCAGGTGTAACAACTTTACCAGTTTGACCGATTTGCAATGAATAATCGCAGTAATCAGCGTCACAAGCACCTCTTGAAGCACCAACAGCGCCGCCAAGTACGTTAGCAAGCTCTTTTAATGGAGCAAAACCATCTTCACTTTTCACGCCACGACCACCAGCTACTACAACTTTTGCCTCTGACAAATCAACGCCATCTGTTGATTTGCGAACGACCTCTTTAATAATAGTACGTAGATTCGTAATATCTACTGACATTGAAATCACGTCACCTGTGCGAGATTCGTCTTTTGTGAGAGGAGCAATGTTATTTGGACGGATTGTCACAAACACAAGACCCTCTTTCACTTGTACTTTTTCAAATGCTTTACCAGAATAGATTGGGCGGATGAAAATTGCTTTTTCATCTTCCCCTTCAATATCTGTAACATCTGATACTAAACCGCTTTGTAATTTACTAGCTACTTTAGGAGAAAGGTCTTTACCTAGAGCAGTATGACCGAAAACGATTGCTTCTGGTTGCTCTTGCTCAGTAACGGCCATAAATGCTTGGCTAAATCCATCAGAAGTATACTGTTTTAAATGTGGGTGTTCAACAGTCACTACACGGTCTGCACCGTTTTGAATAAGTTCCTCGGCAAGATTCGCTACAGCGTCTCCGATTAGAACGCCTACAACTTCTCCACTACCAGACACTTTTTTTGCAGCTGCAATAGCTTCGAATGATACATTTCTTAAGCTTCCTTCGCGTACTTCACCTAATACTAATACTTTTTTAGACATGTTATGTCCCTCCCATACAATTTAAAATCAGCTTAAACGACTTTTGCTTCTGAATGTAATAGACTAACAAGCTCTTTCACCTGATCAGATAAATCGCCTTCTAATACACGTCCAGCTACTTTTTGAGCTGGTAAGTAAATTTCAACTGTTGTTGTTTTTGCTTGAACATCATCTTCATCAATATCTAAATCATCTAATTCTAGCTCTTCAAGAGGCTTTTTCTTCGCTTTCATAATTCCAGGTAATGATGGATAACGAGGCTCGTTTAAACCTTGCTGTGCTGTAACTAAAAGTGGTAATTCAGCTTCAAGAACCTCTGAATCTCCTTCTACATCACGAATGATTTTAGCTGTTTTGCCATCGATTTCTAGTTTTGTAATTGTAGTTACATAGTTCATACCTAGTAATTCCGCAACACGTGGGCCTACTTGACCTGAACCACCATCAATAGCAACGTTCCCACCTAATATAAGGTCTGCATCTTTATCTTTTAAGTATTCAGCTAAAATATATGCTGCTGAGAATTGATCAAGCTCATCTAAATCATCTTCAGTGTTGATTAAGACTGCTTTATCAGCACCCATAGCTAAAGCCGTACGGAGTTGTTTTTCTGCATCTTCACCGCCGATAGTAACAACTGTTACTTCTCCGCCTTGTGCATCACGAACTTGAATAGCTTCTTCGATTGCGTATTCATCGTATGGGTTGATGATGAATTCTGCTCCATCTTCTTGAATTGCTCCACCAGTTACAACAATCTTTTCTTCTGTGTCAAAAGTACGTTTTACTAATACAAAAATGTTCATTCAACAAACCTCCTAATACTATTTTTTATTTACCTGTGAAAGTTGGTTCACGTTTTTCTATGAATGCTTGAATACCTTCTTTGGCATCTTCAGACATGAAAACGGTTCCAAAAGCTTTTGCCTCAGCTTCAATGCCTTCATAGAATGAAGTATGCTTAGCATATTGCAACATATCAATTGCAGCTTTTAGAGCGACTGAACTTTTCTTCGCAATTCGTTTGGCTGTTGCAATCGTTTGAGGTAGCAATTCCTCATCAGAAAAGGCTGCGTTTGCTAAGCCCCACTTTACAGCTTCAGTGCCAGAAATAGGCTCACTAATGAACATCATTTCTGCCGCTTTTGCGACCCCAACATAACGAGGTAGGCGCTGTGTACCTCCAAAACCAGGAATTAGCCCCAATTGTAATTCAGGTAATCCTAATTTCGCATTTTCAGTCACATAGCGGAAATGACAACTCATCGCTAGCTCAAGTCCCCCACCTAAAGCTGCGCCGTGAATACCAGCAATAACTGGCTTAGGAAATTTCTCTAAACGTTCAAAAACATCTTGTCCGTTCGCAGATAATTTTACAAATTCAGCACCTGAAGCAACAGCTGTAAATTCTTTAATATCTGCTCCTGCTGAGAAGAATCTTCCTTCCCCATGTAAAACGATAACTCGAACTGTATCATCATGCTCTACAGCACTTAAAAGTTCATTTACTTCTAAAATTAGACCCCGCGATAAAGCATTTGCAGGTGGGCGCTGAATCGTTGCAATTGCAACTCCATCTTCTACTGTCCAACGTAAAAATTCCATACTCCCATTTCCCCCCTTTGCATTGTGGCTATGTAAGTAGTGTACTAGATGAATTGAAGTAATGGATTGGCTACTATCAATTCAACTGTTGTTTACAGCCTATGCTTTTATTCCATTTAATATTAAATGTTGTACTTTCGGTGCTAGCGCAGTTAAATCATATTTATGATCATTCATGACCCATGATGTCGTTACTTCATCAATCGTTCCAAAAATGAGCTGGCGCGCGAGTCGCAAATCCATTTCTGAATTAAATTCTTTCGTCTCCATACCTTCTACTAATATTTCATCAAGTAATATTAAATACTCTCTTAATACCGCATTAATTTTGAGACGAATATCTTTATTAGACTGACGAAGCTCTAATTGTGTAACTGTGGCCAAATGATGATCTCCTGCTAGAACCTGGAAATGATTCTCAATCATCGCCTTCAACTTCTCAGACGATGATTTTCCATCTCTAATTATACACTGTAAATTTTCTACAAATACAGACATTTTTTCCTTAAATACCGAAATTAATATGTCTTCTTTGTTTTTAAAGTATAAATAGATTGTTCCATCGGCGACGCCTGCCTGTTTAGCAATTTTGGAAACTTGTGCATGGTGATAACCATTTTCCGCAATTACAATAACGGCCGCATCGATAATTTGTCTATACTTCGGTTTGTCTTTCTTCAATACGATCACCACCATATAAAAAATGAAAATATGAATGACTATTCATTCATATTTTCATCTTATAATTTCATTTTACACTTGTCAAGTGGACTTGTCATTATTTTCACATAATTTCCAGTGTTCTTTCTTTATCTTCTTCTTGTAAAGTACGGCGCAGTATTTTACCGACAGCTGTTTTTGGTAGTTCATCACGAAATTCATAAATACGAGGAACTTTAAATGCGGCTAAGTTTTCTCGACAATACGTATTGAACTCTTCTTCTGTCACTTCCATGCCTTCTTTTAATACGATAAAAGCTTTCACTGTTTCACCCCGATATGGGTCAGGAACACCGAGTGCTACACATTCCTGTACAGCCTCATGCTCATATAACACTTCTTCAATCTCCCTTGGATAAATATTGAAACCACCAGCGATAATAATGTCTTTTTTACGATCAACGACAAAAAAGTAGCCTTTGTCATCCATATAACCAAGATCTCCTGTTAACAACCACCCCTCCCTCATGGTCATCTCAGTATCTTCGGGACGATTCCAGTAACCTTTCATAACTTGAGGACCTTTAATAGCAATTTCACCAACCTCACCAACTGGTAATCGTTCAGTTGAATCCATTTTGAAGATAGCAGAATCTGTATCAGGCCAAGGAACTCCGACAGAACCTCTCACCCGTTCACCATGCCAAATGAAATTCGAATGTGATACTGGTGACGTTTCTGTTAAGCCGTAGCCTTCTACAAGCTTACCACCAGTAATTTTCTCGAATTTCTCTTGCACTTCTATAGGTAACGGAGCAGAACCACTTAAACACGCCTTGATGGAAGATAAGTTATATTTCGCAATATCTGGGTGATTTAATAGACCAATATAAAGCGTAGGCGCTCCAGGGAAAAGTGTTGTCTTTTGTTTTTGGATCGTTTTTAACGTTGTTTCAACATCAAACTTCGGTAATAGTACCATTTTGTCTCCGCGCATAACTGATAATAATAATACCGTAGTCATCCCATAAACATGGAAAAACGGCAACACACCCATAATCACTTCTTCACCAGATATACACTCAGGCATCCATGCACTACACATTTGTACGTTCGCTACTAAGTTTTTATGTGTCAACATAACTCCTTTTGGATAGCCTGTCGTACCACCTGTATATTGCAACAACGCAATATCATCTTCAATATCAAAGTTTAAAGCGATTGGTTCAGTTGTAGCTACCCTTAATATTTCAGTAAATAAATGATTGCTGCCACTATGCTCAACTGTAACTTTGAAGCCATATTGCTTCTTTTGAATAAATGGATATACTAAATTTTTCGGGAAAGGTAAGTAGTCTTTAATCTCTGTAATAATGACATGTTCTAAATGTGTATTCTTCATAATTTTTGCAATACGTGGATACAAAATATCCACGGATAAAATCACTTTTGCACCGGAATCCTTCATCTGGTATTCAATTTCTCTTTCTGTATAAAGCGGGTTCGTTTGAACGACAATACCTCCGGCATATAGCACTCCAAAATAACCTATAACGCCTTGAGGGCAATTTGGTAGCATTATGGCTACACGATCACCTTTCTCAATACCAATAGATACTAAATAATTGGCAAATTTCAATGATTCTTCATACAATTCTTTGTACGTAATATCCCTCCCCATGAAATGAATTGCAATTTTGGAAGGTGTTTTACTACTCGCTCGCGTCAAATACTCCTGCAACGGAATTTCTTCATATTCCATAGACTTAGGTATATTATCCGGATAATTTGACAGCCAAATCTTTTCAGTCATGCTCCATTCCCCCTTCGTTATTAAATTGTAAGAATACTTCTATAATTAAGTATAAATAAAAGTGGCAACGCTTTCAAATTTTTCCTAAATTTATCGAAAATCATATTTCTTTTTCCATTTGTAATTGTAAAGATCTCACCCATTATGTTTAGGTCAAATAATCTAAACATACAAAAACAATAAAGTATCGTACAAAAAAATGACTCCAATTTATTCTGAGGGCACTGAAAAAGTCCATAAAATGAATTTTAGCCATGGCTTTCTCTTCGATGCCGTTAATTTCCGTTCCGGCGAACGCTTTCCTGGGGGGCGAACCTTGAGCCTCCTCGTCGCTAACGCTCCTGCGGGGTCTCAAGATGTTCGCTAGTTCCCCAAGGAGTCGCCCCCTGCACTCCAATCAACTAGTTTTATCGTTTATCTGAGTTTTTCATTCTTTCCGATTCAAACCTAACCATTTATAATGAAAAGACTAATTCAAGGTGGAACTGTCCATGATTTCCAAACAAGAATCATTCACTCTAAGCCCTTATATGTTGCTTTACATTTAATTGTGCCTAAAATCAAAGAACTCGTTACGTATTACTTTGACATAGAAAAATGTGAGGTCTGTCCATTACAAGATGGCTGTTATAAAGACGGCGCCAAAATCAAAACGTATTCAGTTTCCATAAAATCCACCGAACTTGAAGAGCAAGCTGCTTTTCAAGAAACGGCAAGATTCAAAGACTTAGCGAAAAAGCGCTATAAAATTGAGCGAAGAATAGTGAGTTAAAAAATCCGTATGGCTACAATACGGCAAAACCAGCGGGTGTATTTGGCCTGGAAGTCCAAGGAGCTACAACAATATTTGCAGTAAATTTGAAACATATCTTGAAGCTATTAAATGAAGAATAAGGGAAATACAAAAAACACCGGCACTTTATGTTCAAAATCGAACAAAAGTGCCGGTGTTTACTATTGAAGAACAATACATTTTAAAAACGTTAGTTTTTCAGTACCCTCATTTATTCTTGAGGTCATGTTTATTTTTGTACTGGAATACATTTACTTATTTATCTAATTCACGAACTATATAGGTACCGGAAACATAGCCTAGTTCTCCATTCGGTAATTTTACTTTATACCAAGTGCCACTCATAATCGGCTTATTTTTATCTATTGCGAGTTCAATAAATTGATAATTTAATAATTCTCCAATTTTAGAACTGGTTGCATTTCCTTCAGAGCGAACATTTAATGCTATTCCATTAGCTGAAGAAGTATTAACACGCGCTAAGTTCTTCACAGTAAAAAATTTATTGTAAGTGCTGAACTTTTGAACATTTGTATAATACGTTTTCCCTTTATATGATACCGTTAGCCAGTAATCATTGGACTTTTCTAGCAAGTTGAACGTTTCGCCTTTTGCAATAGTTGATGAAACACTATTTGTACTTCCTTTTTTGCTGTATAGATTCAAATTACTATTTGCAATTGCTACCGTTCCAGTTGGGAACACATCTTTAAGATCAGGATAACTTGGTTCAGAAGGAACGTCTGTATTAGGTGTTTTTGAAACTGCTCCTTCTTTATCATATGCAAGTATAGCGTTCATATGATTAGCGATTGCATTTCCCCAATTAGTATCACTTGCATAATAGAAATTCATCCCTTTACTCAAAGTATCAATGCGAACGCCATTAACGTCTTTAGCTGAGTATCCTAAATAGGCACCACCATTATATTTCCAATTTAAAGGATTTAAATAGGTCGCTTTCATCGACTGTGCCACAAATTCCAAATTATCTCCTACTGAATCGAATTTAACAGCCCCTATGAATGGAGCGATATCATATGCTCCAAAGCCAAATAAGTTATTTCTTCCAAACGAAATGTCGGAAGTTCCAAATTTGCTCTCATGAATTGCATGTGCTGCAAAGTAAAGAGCGTTTATCCCATACTTATCGGCTGCCTTAATAATAGCTTGTCCTTGACCTGTTAAAACACTAGTTTTTCCAACAGTCTTACTAGCAATATATTTATTGATTTGATCTGCTGTCACAGATGAATTGGTACGAAGATCCATGAACAGATAGCTATTTTGATTGGATTCTAGACTAGCGATTTTTGACTTCGTTGTTTCATCTATTAAATACGAACCTGATACAAAGCCTGTCATACCTTCGTAGCTCACTTGGTACCAGCCATTTATTGCCTTATACGTTGTTTTCAACTGCGTATTTGCAGGAATCATCTTTAACAAATCTGATGATGTAGAGTTCGATTGGCGTAATTTTAAATCAGCAATACTATAGATGGTCATCTGACTTATTGATGAACCACTTGGTAATGTTGGTGTACTGTCGTCTATATCATCAGCAGTCGTATCGACACTTGGCGTATAGACACTAAATTTAGTACTGTCTATATAACCCGCCTCACCTTCGTATGTTACCTTTAACCAATTACCTATTCGATCAGTCGAAGTCACTTTTGCATTTTTTGGAATGCTTGTTATTTTAGTATGCGATACTCCCGCTTCCGCATATAAAGAGGTTGCTGAATCAGCTGTATAGTCCGTATTTTTTACTTTTGTAGGTATTACTTTACTAACTACAGTAGATTGCAAAAAATAATACTTGCCCTTATAGAATACACGATACCAATTTTCTCCCTTACTATTAACAACTGATTGTGTTGACTTGAAGGTATTATTTGTTGAAATTGAGTATACTTGCGCTTTCTTGGTGTTAGGCGTTATACGAAGTGTAGCTGTTTTCTCTGTTAGGTAATAAGTGGTTGCCGTCTTTTTATAGGCATCATACTCTTTAATATATGAACTATTTACCCAACCAGTTTTGCCCTTGTATGTTACTTTATACCATACTCCAGATTTCGCGGTAGCTTTCACCGTCTTCCCTTTTGTTGAGCCGCTAGACCTTAAGTTAGCCTTTTCTATTGATTGATAGTTTGTTGCAGCAAACGCCGTCATTCTAGTTGTTACTTTAATATTGTTTGTACTGACATAGCCAATTTTCGTCCCATATTTCACCTTATACCAACTGCCCGTTTTAGAAACGTATGTGACAGATTTTCCTTTTGGTATTGATAAAAGAATTTTCCCTTTTGCCGAGGCTTTAGATCGTAAATTAACCTTTGCAGTTACTGTATATGTTTTTACGGCAGCTGCCTCGACTTTTTTTGGTGATATCGGTGTTTCAAACGGATTCACACTTGAAGCGAAAAGAATTCCTATTGATACAAATGTACAATTTGTTAGATATAAAAATGTTTTTTTATTATTAAAACTCATATTGAGCCCTCCCATATATTCGAAAAATTAATTCTAAGAAAAATATACTTCCATAGAATATGGCTATACTATTAATATTATATCTCTCTTGCTATAAAAGTAGAATCATAATATATACACTATTTAACATTTTTTAAATCTTCTTCTTTTATCGGTAATACTTTCATTTCACTTAGAATCATTAATACTGTTTCATTACTGAAGAAATTAGAAGGTAGCATTTTATTGTTTGAAGAAGCGTCCGCTCGACTCCTGCGGGAATAGCGAGACAGTCGAGACCCTGCAAGAGCGTAGCGACGAAGCGGCTCGGCTCTCGCCCGTGGAAAGCGAGCGGTAAGCTTCGGAAAACCTGATCTATCCTATAGAATTTTATTGGTTTGGAGAAGCGTCCGCTCGACTCCCGCGGGTAAAGCGAGACAGACGAGACCCTGCAGGAGCGTAACGACGAAGCGGCTCGGCTCTCGCCCGCGGAAAGCGAGCAGTAAGCTTCGGAAAACCTGTTCTATCCTGTATACAAATAAAAAGACTGTAGATTCGCAGTTTGTCTACAGTCTAACAACTATTAAAATGAATGCGTAAGTAGAAAAATAGAAGGTAGCATTCTATTGGTTTGGAGAAGCATCTGCTCGACTCCTGCGGGGAAAAGCGAGACAGACGAGACCCTGCAGGAGCATTGCGACGAAGCGGCTCGGCTCTCGCCCGTGGAAAGCGAGCGATAAGCTTCGGAAAACCTGTTCTATCCTATAGAATTTTATTGGTTTGGAGAAGCGTCCGCTCGACTCCTGCGAGAATAGCGAGACAGACGAGACCCTGCAGGAGCGTAGCGACGAAGCGGCTCGGCTCTCGCCCGCGGAAAGCGAGCGGTAAGCTTCGGAAAACCTGTTCTATCTTGTATAATTTTATTGGTTTGGAGAAGCGTCCGCTCGACTCCTGCGGGAATAGCGAGACAGACGAGACCCTGCAGGAGCGTAACGACGAAGCGGCTCGGCGCTCGCCCGCGGAAAGCGAGTGGTAAGCTTCGGAAAACCTGTTCTATCTTATATACAAATAAAAAGACTGTAGAAAACTCATTTTTCAGAGTTTACCTACAGTCTGAGGAGCCCTATTGAGGACTTCAAGACTAGTTCATTATTAAATAGACAATTCCTACTAAAATGAACGCAATACATACGCCAATTAGTACCTTCGATAATGTTTCCATATTCTCTCCCCTAAGAAATACTTGCACCGATAACAAATGACAGACCTACTGAAATCGTAAACGAAATAAAACCAACTGATCGATTATCCTTTTCAATTTCTTCATCTACCTTAAATGTCGGCGTCATAAATTCAAATAAAACATATGCAAATATTAGTAAGATAAAACCAATCAATCCCCAACCCATCATTTCTACGAGCGAGTTATGCTTCTCAATGGAGTATCGGAAAATATTACATACCCCTAATATCTTCCCGCCTGTTGCAAGTGCAACTGCTACATTGCCTTTTTTTATTTCCACCCAATTTTTGTATTTTGTTACAATTTCAAATATCACCATCGATAGGATTAAGCAAAGGACAACAACACTGAAGTTACCAGCAGCCTCGACAGCAGGATATCGCCAAAATTCATTTAACAACATAAACATCCCCTTTCAGTGTCAAAATTTTTTCTCTATTTTTGATTACTTTAAAAGGTTATTTTAGCTCGGCTACTGTTACGCCATAGCCACCCTCTCCTGCTTCACCAAAACGATAAGATTTTACACGCGGATGTTTTTTTAGTAAGGCTTGAATTCCTTGGCGTAATGCCCCAGTTCCTTTACCATGGATAATTGAAACGCGTTGATAATTTGACAGTAATGCATCATCAATATATTTTTCCGTGCGTACAATCGCATCTTCATAACGTTCTCCGCGAAGATCTAGTTCTAGCTTAACATTTGAGTCTCGATTTCGAACGCTTGAAACATTTACAGTTTGCTTTTCTTTTTCAGGTTTCACGTACTCTAAATCTGATTCATCAAGCTTCATCTTCAATATACCAATTTGCACGATCCATTCAGAATTTGATACTTTTTCAAGTAACACACCTTTTTGACCATAGCTCAATACTTTTACTTCGTCACCCTTAGATAATTCTTGAGCTCGTGCTTTCAGTTGCTGTTGCTTTTTCAGTACTTTATTTTCCGGTGCAGCTTTTTCTAGACGTTTACGAGCATCAATAATTTCATGCTCTTTGACAATCTTGTTTGCATTTAAGCGCATTTTATGAAGTTCTGAAATAACCTCTTCAGCTTCTTTTTTTGCTTCATCCACGATTTTACGCGCTTTGTCTTTTGCTTTTTGTTCTAATGCTTCTTTTTTATCTTCATAAGCTTTAATTTTTTCATCTAATTCTGCTTGAAGTGCTTCTGCTTGCTGGCGTAATGCACGTGTTCTTTCAGCATCTTCTTCTGATTGACGACGACTTTCTTCTAAAGACGCAATCATCGATTCTACTTCATGACGATCAGTACCTGTGAATGTTTTAGCACGATCAATAATAGTATCTGGCAAACCAAGACGTGTCGAAATTTCAAAGGCGTTACTACGCCCTGGAACTCCGATTAATAGTCGATAAGTTGGGCTCAACGTCTCAACATCAAATTCTACACTTGCGTTGACAACACCTGGGCGATTATAGCCGTATGCTTTTAACTCAGGATAGTGAGTCGTTGCCATTACTCGTGCTCCACGACCATGTACCTCATCTAAAATAGAAATGGCCAGTGCTGCACCTTCTTGAGGGTCAGTTCCTGCTCCAAGCTCATCAAAAAGAATCAGGGAACGGTCATCAAATTGATTTAAAATATCAACAATATTCACCATATGTGATGAGAAAGTACTTAAGCTTTGTTCAATAGATTGTTCATCTCCAATATCAGCAAATAACTGATTAAATACGGCAAGATGAGAGCCATCAAGAGCAGGGACTGGAATACCAGACTGTGCCATTAGTGTACATAGTCCCACTGTTTTTAACGTAACCGTTTTACCACCTGTGTTAGGCCCAGTAATTACGATTGCAGTGAAATCTTTTCCAAATTCAATATCATTTGCTACTGCCTCTTCGCTTGGTAGTAAAGGATGACGCGCTTTACCCAATTTAATATATCCATCATTATTCATAATTGGCTTTGAACATTTATTGGCTTGTCCGTATTTTGCTTTTGCCAAAATAACGTCAATTTCGCCAAGTAATTGCACAGTGATAAAGATGTCAGGTGCTACCTCTTGTACTTTTAGAGATAACATTAATAAAATGCGCGCGATTTCAACTTGCTCTTTTGATTTTAGTTGATGAATTTCGTTATTCGCTTGTACGACTGCATCCGGTTCAATATATAGTGTTTGACCAGATGAAGATTGGTCATGTACAACACCACCGTAATGACTGCGGTATTCTGATTTAACAGGAATAACAAAACGATCATTACGAATTGTAACTATCGCATCAGAAAGCATTTTCGTTGCATTAGTACCACGTGTTAAGCTCGCTAACTTTTCACGAACACGTCCTTCTTGTGCTCGCAATTGCTGACGTATTGAACGAAGCTCAGAGCTAGCAGAGTCTAAAATAGCACCGTTATCATCAATACAAGCATTAATCTCATGCTGCAAGCCTGTTAATGTCGGGATGCTTTCTTTCTTCTGAATGAAGTAAGGTATTTGTATATCCTCTTCTACTTCAATTCCTTCAATAAACTGACGAAGTATACGACTTGCACGAATTGTGCTCGAAATCTCCATCAATTCAACTGGGCTGAGAGCACCACCAATTTGTGCACGTCTTGCATGCGGACGCACTTTGAAAATGCCACCCATTGGCACATTTCCTTTAACTCGAAGAATGGATAAACCTTCATCCATTTCGTCTAATAGTTGCGTTACTTTTTCAAAATCAGTTTCAGGGACAAGTTCATCTATTACAGTTTTCCCTAAAGAGCATGTACAATATGAAGCTACTTGAGCACGTACTTTATCAAATTCTAGTGTTTTCAATGCGCGTTCTGCGATCATTCAAAACACCTCCCCTTCATTTCTTCTGTATAAAGCGGACAAAATCTTCAAGTGTCCACGTATTTACAATATTATTTTTCTTTAACCATGCTTTTTGAGCGTATTTCGTTCCAACTTCCATGAAGCGAAGTTGGTCAATTGCATGTGCATCTGTATTTATAGCGATCGGTACACCAGTAGCTGCTGCCATTTCTAAATGTTCTTCACATAAATCAAGACGATATGGATTAGCATTTAACTCTAAAATTTTACCATATTCTCTCGCCCATTCAATCAATTGCGGGATATCTGGGTTATATCCTTCTCGATTACCGATAATACGGCCTGTAGGATGTGCAATCATATGGACATATGGATTTCGCAGAGCATTATGTAATCTGTCCATTATTTTCTCTTGAGGCTGTGAAAAGTTAGAGTGAATTGACGCAATGACAAAGTCTAATTCCTTTAGTACATCATCTTCAAAATCAAGCGATCCATCTGGTAAAATATCCATCTCAGTTCCTGCAAGTAAGCGGAAGTCTGGATGCTTTTCATTGAATGCCCAAATTTCTTTGCTCTGTTCAATTAAACGTTCAGGGGTTAATCCATTTGCAACCTTTAAATATTGCGAGTGATCTGTGATGACAGCATATTCATATCCTCTAGCAATGAGTGCTTCACCCATTTCATGTACTGCATACGCGCCATCAGACCATGTTGTATGCATATGCAAATCAGAACGAATATCTTCTAATTGAACAAGCTCTTTGATGTCCTCTAAACGGTCAAATTCTTTATTACCTACTCTTATACTAGGTGGGATAAACGGTAAGTCAAAATGAGCAAAAAAGTCAGTTTCAGAAGCAAATGTTGTGACAGATCCATCCGCCTGCTCCACACCGTATTCACTAATTTTCTTACCTAAATCCTTAGCCAATTGACGCATTCTTACATTATGTTCTTTTGAGCCAGTAAAGTGATGAAGGGCCGTTGCATATTCATCTTGTGTCACTAGACGGAAGTCGACGCTAATTGGTTCTTCAGCGGCCAAAGTTACGGAAATTTTAGTATCACCCGCTGCAATCGTCTCAGATATGACAAGCGCCTCTAAAAGTTGCTCTTTCACAGATTCTCGGTTTGCCGTAGCAATGATAAAATCGACATCCTTACTAGACTCTTTAACACGTCTAAAGCTACCTGCAACTGAAAACTGTTGCACTTCTACAATTCCACTTAAAATACCCTCTATTTCTTGTACAACTTTTTCTAGTTGCCAAATAGGTAGTCTCTCTGAACGAGTACCAAATACCTCTAGTTCTTTTAATATCTTCTCTTCAGTCTTTTTACCAAAGCCTGCTAACGCAGAAACTTTTCCTTCATCACATGCTACCTTTAGTGCCTTTGCTGAATCTACGCCTAACTCTTGATATAGCTTTGCGATTTTTTTCCCACCAAGGCCTGGTAATTTTAATAATGGCGGTAATCCTTTAGGTACTTCTTCTTCTAACTCTTTTAGAACAGAAGATTCTCCAGTTGCAAGTAAATCTTCTATAACTGCAGCGGTTCCCTTACCGATGCCTTTTATCGCTGTAATATCTTCAATTTCACTTAAACTTCTAGTATCTGCTTCTAGTGCTGCCGCAGCTTTACGAAATGCTGAAATTTTAAACGGGTTAACTCCCTGTAACTCTAGATACAATGCTATTTTTTCAAATGTACGGATGATTGTTTTTTTATTCAAAAAATGACCTCCTTATTCGTGAAAAAACTGCTCTCGGTTGAGAGCAGTTATTTCATGTAGACAAACCACATATTTTTGAACATGCTTGAAATAATCGGTGTGTATTCAAGCATTAATTTTGTTAGGATTGAATTATCCACAGATTTCTGGATACCATCTAATGGTAATAGCGCTAAAATATAAAGTAAAATAAATACTAATATATAAGCTTCTATAAATCCTAGTATTCCGCCTAAAAAGCGATTGAACGGACCTATAATAGGCACATATTTTAAGAAATCAAAAATTGACGCTACAATCTGCATTGCAAATTTGACGACAAAGAAAATAATTGCAAAGGCAAGTAGCTGATAAAATGTTTGGCTAAGATCTAGTTGTTCCATCGCATAAGTTAACGTAGTATTCCCATCAACTACTGGATATGGAATCCAAAGCACAAATTTTTCAGCTAAAGGTTTATAATAAACATAAGCAACAATCATCGCGATTAAAAATCCAATGATATGTATCAACTGGACTACTAAACCTCTTCTTCCACCAGTGATAATGCCGGCAAGTAATAAAATAATTATAAGTATATCAATCATTTACTTCAATCCTTTAGTTTTTTCAGTTCTTCTTCTAATAATACAAGTTGCTCTTTTAATTTCAAACTATCATTTACAGAATTTACAGCTGTTAGGACGGCCAGTTTAGTGCTGTCAAGGCTCGGGTTTGCCTGTTTAATCTCTCTCATAGTATTGTCAACTGTTGACGCGACTAAACGCATATGTGTTGTTGACTCTGTACCAAGCATAGTATATGTTTGACCATATATATCAACTGAAATTCGATTTTTTGGTTGCTCTGACACAGCTGCCCCTCCTTAAAATCCTATTTCTAATCATACCATGAAATTGTTTATCATGTGAATAACGAGAGTAGAAAGGACTATAAAATGTCTAATATTGTAATTTTATTAACAACCGAAAAGCAAGGAGAACTTGCTTCTTATTATGCCTCATCTAGAGTAGAACGCAATGCGCCAGGAGTCATATTTGCTGCAAAATTAAGCGATACTTCTATCACTTCATATAAATCTGGCAAAGTGATGTTCCAAGGAAACGGAGCAGAACGGGAGTCTAGTCGATGGGGAAAACCTAATGATCCTACGACTAAAAAGACGTCGTCGAAGGGTGATAAGTTGCCTTCCAATTTTGAACAACTCTCCGTAATGGGGTCTGATGAAACAGGAACAGGTGATTATTTCGGACCTGTAACGGTAGCCGCCGTATATGTACCTGCTGATAAAATCGAACTAGTTCGTGAACTCGGTGTTAAAGACTCTAAAATGCTGACTGATGACTTTATGCGACAAATCGCGCCTGACTTAATGCGGGCATTACCTCATAGCATTCTAACCGTACGGAACGACAAATATAACACTATTCAAGCTAGAGGCTGGTCACAAGGGAAAATTAAAGCAATGATGCACAACCAAGCACTACATAACGTGCTAGGTAAAATTGCACCAAAAAAACCAGCACATATTTTAATTGACCAATTTGCGGAGCGTGGCATTTATTATAACCATCTAAAAAATGAAAAGACTATCGTTAAAGAGAATGTATTATTCGCTACAAAAGCTGAACAATTACATGTCTCAGTAGCAGCTGCCTCTATTCTAGCACGATATGCCTTCTTAAAAGAAATGGACCGCCTTGGCGATTTAGTTGGCTTTGATTTACAAAAAGGCGCAAGTAATAAAGTAGATGAAATGGCAGCACGTATTTTACTATCAAAAGGCGAAGAGACATTAAAATCAATGACAAAATGGCATTTTGCAAATACCCAAAAAGCACAAACCATTGCCGCAAAAAAACGTACAAAATAAAAAACAAGCTATTCCCCTCTTTTCATGAAGAGCAGGAATAGCTTGTTTTTATATTTTTATATTCTCCATATTCTTTTTTGCACCAAATACTCCTACGAACATCAACACTAATATGGCAATAACCGTCACTACTACCGACGACCAAAAATCACTATTATCTGGTTTTGACTCAAGCCAAGTTATGGCGTATGTACCTAACTTCCAAGGTGACACTGTCCAAAACTGCCCGATTATGCTATCGATTAATTGAAGAAAATATGTTAGTAGAATGGCTAGAGTGCCTGCAACACCCGTAGAGAATAATGCACTTGCTGTAATTGTCACCGTCACAACGAATAATACCCATAGACTATACGTACCGATGAGGGCTGCTATCCGCCAAACATCTACTTCATTATACAAAATTACAGTATAGTAGTAACTTGCAAGTAAGCCTACCAGTGTACTAAAGAGCGCAACAATCGTTGCTCCAGACCACTTACTGAAGTAATAAGAGCTAAATGAAATCGGTCGTACATATAGCAACGCTGCTGTTCGATTTTTTCTTTCCTTACTAATAGTTCCCATGAAGCTTAAGACAATAATGAGCGCAACAATGAGATGAAACTGACCGACTGTGGAGGCTATTACTTCCGCTGATGTTATATCTGTAATACCCATATCAAAGCCCTCAGGCATATTGCCAACAGCCTTCATAATATCTTCCATATAATAAAGTGTTACTGGCTGCATAACACCATATAATATAAACACAATTGGTATCCATAAAATCTTCAAGCTACGTACATGATCACGCCATTCTTTTTGTAAAAGCACACGCCATTGCATCATAGTTTCGCCACCTTCATGAAGATTTCTTCCAAGCTAGCAGATTGCTGCTCGACTTTACGAATTGCGAAGCATCCTTTTGCTAACTCCTGAATAACTTGTTGCATATTATCTGTTTGCAAAATTACGATTCTGCTTTGTTGCTCTGCACTAAATGTGCTATTACCTACAAATTGCGCAGCCTCTTCTTCTTCTTTAAACTCCACTACAATTTGACGATGTTCATATTTTGCTTTTACATCCTGTAGTGAACCTTGCTCAACTAGCTGACCAGCTTTTAAGAATAATAACTGATCCGTCATTTGCTCAGCATCATTCAAAATATGAGTTGAATATAAAATCGTCATTTCTTTTTGTAGCGATTTCATCAAATTCATCATATCTAAGCGTCCAGCTGGGTCAAGTGCGGATACTGGCTCATCCAATAAAAGCAGTTTAGGTTTATGTATAATTGCTTGAGCTAGACCCAGTCTTTGCTTCATACCGCCTGAGAACGTGCCAATTTTCTTATTTGCTGCATCTTTTAAGCCAACGAACTGAAGCATTTTCTCTGACTCTTCTTTAGCAATTTGTGCAGTTAATCCACTTAATCGTGCAGCCATAATTAGAAACTCACTCGCTGTTAGCCAAGTATTAAACTGTGGATACTGTGGCAAAAAACCAATAGATGCTCTTGGGTCCCCCTCTATTCCATCGAATTGAATATGCCCACTTGTCGGTTTTAATAATCCAGCAAGCATCGATAATATCGTTGTTTTACCTGCTCCATTCGGTCCAATCAAAGCAGTTGCCGTGCCTTTTGTTAACTCAAAAGAGATATTCTTAATCACTTCATGCTGTCCATAGTTCTTTTGCAACGCTGAAACTTGTAATAACTGGCTCATACTTGTTTCCTCCCGAAGATAAAGTAAATAATCGAACCAATAATATTTCCACAGACAATAACAATAGCCCACAGCCATTTTGGACCATTTGTTTGCGGGATTTTAACTAGATCAATTAAAGCAACAATCATCAAAATAAACTGAATAATTATAATCGGTAAAAGCATCATTAATAATGAATTCATCTTGCTCACCTCTTTTTGTTATATAATAAATATAACAGATTAGAACTTTCATGAAAAGCATAATATAAAAAAATACCTGATCAAGACAGTTCGTCTGATCAGGTATTTAGTATGAAAATTTATATGTTAACGAATTTGTGCATTTGCTTCTGCTAATGCTTTTAACACTTCGTCATGTGCTGCTACTACTTCTTCATCTGTTAAAGTACGTTCAGGTTCAAAGTATTGTAGTGAGAAGGCTACTGATTTTTTACCTTCTTCCATTTTGTCCCCTTCATATAAATCGAAGACACGAACATCTTTCAATAAAGTACCACCAGCCTGACGGATGATTGCTTCAAGATCAGCTGCCGCTGTGCTTCTATCAACAACTAGTGCAATATCACGTGACATCGATGGGAAACGTGGAACTGAAACGTAAACTAGCGCTTCAGTAGATGCGTCTAAAATAGCTGCTAAGTTCATCTCCATTACGTATGTTTCTTTTAAGCCACTTGCTTTTTGTTCAGATGGGTGCAATTGACCGATTAAACCGATGCGGTTGCCATTTAATAATACGCTAGCAGTACGACCTGGGTGTAAGCCATCTACAGTTGCACGTTCATATGTTACTGCATCTGCTAAACCTAGACGATCAAATAATCCTTCAACGATTCCTTTTAATACGAAGAAATCTACTTGTTTATGCTCACCTTGCCAAGCATGATCTACCCATTTGCCTGTGATAACAGCTGCTACATGCTCTTCTTCAAGTGGCAGCCCTTCCTCAGTTAAACCTAAGAATACAGAATCGACTTCATAAAGTGCTACAGTATCCGCTTGACGAGCGATATTATAAGAAGTTGCTTCCACTAAATGTGGGATCAAACTTTGACGTAATGTGCTACGTTCTTCACTCATTGGCATTAACAATTTTGTAACTGAAGCTGTTTCTATAGCATATTTTTGTGAAAGTGCTTCAGATGTTAATGAATAAGTAAGTGCTTGGTAAAGACCTGCACCTTCTAAGTAAGAACGTACGATACGACGCTTTGCTTGGTAAGTTGTTAAGCCACCTGGTGTAGATTCGCCAATTGGCATTGTTGCTGGAATTTCATCATAACCGTAAAGGCGTGCGATTTCTTCCACAATATCTTCTTCAATTTTAATATCTTGACGGCGAGTTGGTGCATCTACATAAAGCATGCCATTCGCAGTTTCAACATCAAATTTCAAACGTTTTAATATTGATACCATATCATCTAAAGAAATCTTCATACCAAGACGAGCATTAATAAAGTCAGGAGACACGATTACTTTTGAAGGTGTTTTATCCAATTCATCAAAAACAACTGATCCAGCTAATACTTCTCCACCAGCTAGTTCTGCTAATAATTTTGCTGCACGTTCTGCTGCAGGAATAACACGATTTGGATCAAGTCCTTTTTCAAAACGTGCACTTGCATCACTACGTAAGCCTAAGTCTTTTGATGTATATCGTACTGATAAACCTTCGAAGTATGCAGATTCAATGACAACTGTTGTTGTTCCATCATGTACTTCTGAGTTTAATCCACCCATAACACCAGCTACTGCGACAGGTTCTTTTCCATTTGTAATAACAAGGTTTTTTGCATTTAAAGTACGTTCTTTATCATCAAGAGTCGTAATTTTTTCGCCTTCATTTGCAAGACGAACAACAATTTCACCTGTTCCTAAACGGTCATAGTCAAATGCATGAAGCGGTTGACCATATTCCATTAAAATGTAATTTGTTACGTCAACTACATTGTTATGTGGACGAACACCAGCTGCCATTAGACGTTGTTGTAACCATAA
This sequence comes from Viridibacillus sp. NPDC096237, assembly GCF_050278625.1. Taxonomy (NCBI): domain Bacteria; kingdom Bacillati; phylum Bacillota; class Bacilli; order Caryophanales; family Caryophanaceae; genus Viridibacillus; species Viridibacillus sp. NPDC096237. The sequence goes on from NZ_JBNNTI010000026.1 coordinate 32,886, forward strand.
TGGAGACTCAGCAACTTTGACGTTTTTTACAACTTTTGCTACATACATAGGGTTTTCTGCTGGTGCATCTACACGAAGTTTTAAATAGTCAGTAGCTTTTTCAGCTGATTCTGTATAGTCTAACTCCGGTAATTTAATATCCTCCGAAAGAATTGCACCTACTTCATAAGCAACACCTAACATACTCATAGCATCAGAACGGTTTGGTGTTAAACCAAGTTCAAGCACTGTGTCATATAGACCAAGCACTTCAAGTGGGTCAGCCCCTACTGGTGTTTCTGCAGGTAATACGAAAATACCTTCACTGTAAGCTTTCGGTACTAATTTACCTTCGATACCCAGCTCTTGTAATGAACATATCATACCGTTTGATACTTCACCACGAAGTTTGGCTTTTTTGATTTTACCACCTGGTAAATGTGCACCTGGACGAGCAACGATAACTTTTTGGCCAACTGCTACGTTTGGAGCTCCACATACGATTTGTGATAATTCCTCTTCACCAAAATCAACTTGGCAAATATTTAATTTATCCGCTTCTGGATGTTTTACTTTTTCTTTCACTTCGCCGACCATTAGCTTTTTCATGCCTTCTGCTAAGTCTGCTATACCGTCAACTTCAATACCAGCGCGTGTAATTTTTTCTGCTAAAACTGCTGGCTCAAGGCCTTGTAAATCTACATATTGATCTAACCATTTTAATGATACTAGCATGATTTCCCCTCCTTACTGTTCTGTGCGATGGAATTGCGATAAGAATCTAATGTCATTTGTGTAGAAATGACGGATATCATCCACCCCATATTTCAACATTGCAATACGTTCTTGCCCCATACCAAATGCAAAGCCTGAAACTTTTTTAGGATCATACCCTGCCATTTCTAGGACGTTTGGATGTACCATACCAGCACCTAAAATTTCAATCCAACCTGTTTTTTTGCATAAGCTACAACCATCTCCACCACATTTGAAACAAGAGATATCCATCTCTACTGAAGGTTCAGTGAATGGGAAGAAACTTGGACGCAAACGAATTTCACGTTCTTGACCAAACATTTTTTTAGCGAAAAGATCCAAAGTACCTTTTAGGTCACTCATTGTAATGTTCTCACTTATTACAAGCCCTTCAATCTGATTGAATTGATGCGAGTGAGTAGCATCATCATTATCACGGCGGAATACTTTACCTGGACAGATAATTTTTACTGCAGCACCTTGTTTTTTTTCCATTGTACGTGCTTGAACAGGAGAAGTCTGTGTACGAAGTAAAATTTCTTCAGAAATATAGAATGTATCTTGCATATCACGAGCAGGGTGACCTTTTGGTAAGTTCAATGCTTCAAAGTTGTAATAGTCTTTTTCAACTTCTGGACCTTCTGCAATTTCATAACCCATGCTGATGAACAAGTCTTCAATATCTTCAACTACCTTTGTCAGTGGGTGTTTATTACCTACTTTTAAAGATCTCCCTGGTAAAGTTACATCGATAGATTCTTTTTCAAGTTGTTCTTGGATTGCTTTTTCTTCTAGTAATTGTGCGCGTGCTTCAAGCACCTCAGTTACTTCTTGACGTACGACGTTTACTAGAGCACCCATTTTAGGACGTTCCTCTGCAGGAAGTTTACCCATCCCTTTTAATAAATCCGTAATCGGACCTTTTTTACCTAAATAAGCAACACGCACATCATTCAACTCTTTAGAGTTTGATGCCGCTGCAATTTTCGCTAAAGCTTCTTCTTTTAGCTGATTTAATTGTCCTTCCATTGCCATTTAAATTCCTCCTTCCAATATAGAAAAGCAAAAACAAATTGTTTTTACTCAACATGTAAACCCTCTTTTTATGTAGATTGTGTAAAAATCTGCACAAAAAAACTCGCCCCTGAAAAGGGACGAGGACATAGTTCGCGGTACCACCCTAGTTATTGTGCCTGAACACAATCACTTCATTGAAATAACGGCTCTAAACCGGCCAACCTTTACAGCAAGTGCTGGTCCCGGTGGCTGCTAACGGAGTGAACTTCCATGTAACACAACTATATGCACGCTTGCAGTCTTTGGCGAGCACTCCCTAAAAAGTGTAGAAACATATACTTTTTCCGATCGAGGCATTTTAATTATTATTAAGCATTGTATGCAATAATAATCATTATACGCAACTAAATTGTTTTCTTCAAGGTCACTTTGCTGAAACTGAGAAGTTATATAACAAAATCCCAGAAGCCACTGCTACGTTTAAAGATTCAGCTTGCCCTAAAATCGGAATGATAACATTGGCATCAGTTTTTGCCAGTAGGTCTGGGTGAATACCATTACCTTCATTGCCCATAATAAGTGCAAATTTATCGCCTTTTTTCACTTCAGAATATACTACTGCATTATCTAAAGCTGTCCCAATTACAGGAATTAAACGGTCTTGTAAACTATCAACCCAGTCTCCCAATTCCCCTTTTACAACTGGTATATGGAAATGTGAACCTTGAGCAGAGCGTACTGTTTTTGGATTAAAAGCATCAGCGGAGCCTTTGCCCAGAATAACAGCATCAATACCAGCTGCATCTGCAGTACGAATCATTGTACCTACATTACCTGGATCTTGAACAGCATCGATTAACAATAACTTTGTCCAGCCCGCTTGTTCTTCTTCCGTTACCTCACGTTGCTTACATTGCGCGAAGATACCTTGAGGATGTTCTGTTTCAGACAATTCTTTTGCGATTGGTTGTGTTACTTCTACAACAAAAATGTCATCGATATTCCAAGAGTGTGGAATGTCCACACCTTCACGGACAATAATTGTTAGTACCTCACCATTGTTTTTAATTGCTTCTTCAACTAAATGGAAACCTTCAACGATAAATTCCCCAGAGCGTTCACGTTCTTTTCTAGTTGTCACTAGCTTTTTCCAATACTTAACTAGTGAATTTTGTGGTGATTCTATTCTTTTCATAAAATGTATACCGCCTTTAATTTTTAAATCGTTATAGTTATTTTGCCAAACTGATGATTTTCTTTTAAATATTCAAGCGCTTGTTCTGCTTCATCTAATGAGAAAGTACGATCCATCACTGGATGCGTGTTAAATTCCGCTAAATGCTCAAGGCATGCACGGAATTCATCGCGACTTCCCATTGTAGTCCCATACAATGTATATTGTCCATAGAAAAATTTTCGTAAGTCAAATTCAACAACGTCTTCTGTTGTCGCACCGAACAACACTATTTTACCACCCTTTTTCAAAACATCCAAAGAGCGATTAAAAGTTGCACGTCCAACACTCTCAATGACAATGTCGATTTGTTCTCCTTTTAATAATTCTACCCAGTCTCCGTGCGTATCAATCGCTACGTCAGCACCGATTTCAAGCGCTGCATTACGTTTTTCTTCACTTCGAGAAGAGACTATGACTCTTGCTCCTACGTTTTTAGCCATTTGGATTAAAAACGTCGCAACACCACTACCTGCTCCTGGGATAAATATGGTATTCCCTGCTTCTATTTGCCCTTTTGTAAATAATGCACGATAACCTGTTAATGGTGAAATACCAATGACAGAAGCCTCTTCAAATGAAAGGTGTGATGGCTTTCGCTCTAATTGTTCCACTGAAATGGCGATTTTCTCGGCGAATGTTCCGTTATCAGGGAAGCTTAAAATATCAAAATCAGCTGGAGGGACATCAAAATTTTCATACCAACGCAATGAAGGATTAATAATTACTTCATCGCCTACTTGCCAATCAGTCACTCCCTCACCGATTTCTTCAATAACACCTGCTGCATCAGAACCTAAAATCAGCGCCTCGCTATCATTTCCTAAACGTCCTGATGTATACAAATCTCGACGGTTTAACCCCGCAGCTTTAATCGCTACAACCGCTTCTAAAGTGCCCGCTTGCGGATTAGGTAATTCAGTTACTTTAAAAGAACCTTTTTCAAAAACAAATGCTCTGATGATAAAACAACCCCTTAGTTATGTAGTTTTTTTCACAAAATTCTCAATAGTAAATAATATCAACCATTCTAATTTTAACAAATGAATGTATAACTATCGAGCCTAACGGCAAAAATGATAATAGGAGGGATGAAGTATGAATTTTCAAATACGAGAAGCCGTTAAAACTAATGTTCAAGGTCAAAGTGCCGACGAACTGAAGAATGTTGTTGAAGATGCGATTACACGCGGTGAGGAGCATTTACTCCCTGGACTCGGTGTTTTCCTAGAAGCATGGTGGAACAATGCAGATCAACAAAAACAACAAAACTTTATGCAAGATTTAGCCAAAGCCATGGCGTAATAAAAAACTGTCCAAGCGGTGAAATACGCTCGGACAGTTTTTTCTTTTTAAGTAAGTTCAGAAACTTCCTCTTTATCTTCTTTTACATATTTACGGATTTCAAAATAATACATGAGGTTTTGTATAATAGCGATTAATAAAATGATTAGAATATACCAAAAATGATTCATAGGGATTAAGAATATTAGCACTGCTAACGGTAGTGCATAAGAAATGAAAGTATACACCTTTTGCGTTGCACGCTGTGTAACAGCACGCATCATTTCATCCTCTTCTAAGTACTCATTCGGCTGGATTCTAAACACGGATACTTTTTGTTGTGGGTGCAATTTGTTATGTTGCTTAATTTTATAAGCATATGCAGGCAAATAAATTAGAAAGAACAACGCAGACGCAGTGAAACATATTAGCCAAACACTATTGCTACTTGTTATATAAAATTCGAATGCCCCGTCTCTCCCTTTGTTCCATTCAATTGTGAAAGAATGTGTTAAACCGTACAATAAATTACCTAATAAAACAATAGCGCCAATATTCCATAACGGATACATTACTCGCAAATCATTTTTCATTCCTCTGCCTCCCCTTCTAACCAAAATAGTTCATCTACTTTAATTTGTAACTCTGTTGCAAGTTTTAAAGCTAATGTAACGGACGGTGAGAACTCCCCTTTTTCTATAAAGCCAATAGTTTGCCTTGTTACACCGACACGATTTCCTAATTCAGATTGCGAAAAGCTATGTCTTGCTCGAAGCTCCTTCACCCGATTTCTGAGCATTCTATAACCTCCAGAAGTTAAGTTTTATATGCATATTGTAACCTAAACTTAACATTATGTAAATATTTTCAATCTATTTTATAAAAAATCCCACAAAAAAAGAGAGCTCATTGGCTCTCTTTTTTTATTAAATATTAATTATCGTACTCGTGCTGCACTCGAGAACATAGATGGGTTGTATGATGCGATTTTCACGACATCACCCGTTTGCGGTGCATGTAGCCATTGTCCATTTCCGATATACATACCAACGTGATACGCCGGGCTACCAAAGAACACTAAGTCACCAGCTTGTACATCATTTGGTGAAATACGAGTACCTGCATTTTGTTGTTGACTAGACGTTCTTGGAAGACTAATACCTTCAGAACGGTAAACATATTGCATTAAACCTGAGCAATCAAAGCCTGATGGTGAAGTTCCACCCCATACATATGGTACGCCAAGGAAATTCTTCGCGTAACCAATGAGACCTGATGCATCTCCGCCAGAAGGCTTTTGATTTATTAAATTTAGAACATCATCATTTTTGTTCGATGTTTTTGTGATATTCACTACTGGTGATAAACTTACTTGCTTGTTGTCATCATCATTTGATGCTGTTTTCACTGCTTCTCTTACAGCTTTTTCTGCACGTTTTTGAGCGGCCTTTACAGCTTTTTTAGCGGCTTTTTCTTCTTTGATTGTTTTTTTCGTAGCTTTTAGTTTTGATTCAACTTTCTTTTTATCTTTTTTGATTTGCTTCATCTCTTTAGCTAAATCTTTTTTATCTTCTTTCAGCTCTGTATTTACTTTTTTAAGAGATATTTTAGAAGCAATTAGTTTGTCTTCTTTATCATCTAACTCTGTCATTAAAGATTGATCACTATTTAAAATTTGAGTAACAGCTGTTGTACGGTCGATGAAATCAGACATACCCTCAGATGATAGGAAGACATCTGCATACAACATAAATGTACTTTTGCTTTCACCTTGGATATCTCTTAGTCGTTCTTCATATAATGTTTTGCGCAATTCATATTCTGTTTGCGTTTGTTTAATGTCTTTTTTTGTTTGAGTAATTTTCTCGTTTGAGTTTTTAATTTTCTTATTTAGTCGATCAACCTTATCCATTGCTTCAATAATACTGTTATCAAGCTTTTGAATTTTTTGCTCTAGCTTTAATGCTTTTTGTTCAGCTTTTGTTGGAGCTGAGTCATTTGAAGGACTAGCGTAAGAAGGGGATACTTGTAATAGAGCAGCCGCTAAAACGGTTATTGCTAAAACGTTTTTGAATATCTTCTTCATTAATTATCATCTACTTTTCTATGTAATATTATGGGTGTTTTGCTATGTTTTTTTACTTGACTATTCTTCAGTTTATACTTCTACTATTTGAAATACAATATTTCGACATGCACTGTAATATAATTGTAATCTTTGGAGGAGATAATTTAGTTATTCTAAACTTAAATTATATCAAATTAGTACTATCCAAATTAGCTAGCGTAATATGGTGACAATATTATAATGAACTCTATTACATCATTAATTATCCGAAAATAACCATATTTCGGATTGTTCTAAAAATATAAAGTGAGGCGATTTAAAATGACAGTAACAGTCGACACCATTGCAGAAGCGTTAAAACAATTCCTTGACGGAGATCAAGTTTCTGTCAACGAGACAGTTAGAGAACTGCACGGACAAGACGAATCTTATCATGAGGCTTGCCTTCCAGATATCGTTGTATTTCCTAAAACGAAGGAGCAAGTAAGTAAGATTATGAAACTTGCCAACGAGCTAGTAGTTCCGGTAGTACCTTTTGGTCGCGGTTCTAGTTTAGAGGGCCATGTAATTCCTTATGAAAACGGAATTACAATCGACTTTTCTTTAATGGATAAAATTTTAGAAATTCGCCAAGATGATTTGCTTGTAAAAGTACAGCCTGGCGTTACTAGAATGCAGTTAAATAAAGAGTTAAAAAAACATGGGCTCTTTTTCTCTGTTGACCCGGGTGCCGACGCCACTTTAGGCGGAATGGCTGCTACAAATGCGAGTGGCACAACTGCTGTACGATATGGCGTCATGCGCGACCAAGTACGTGACTTAGAAGTTGTTTTAGCTGACGGAAGAATTATCCACACTGGTAATTTAGCTGCAAAATCATCATCTGGTTATCATTTAAATGGTTTATTTGTCGGCTCTGAAGGTACCCTCGGTTGTTTCACAGAACTTACATTAAAGGTTTATGGTATTCCAGAATTTGAAACGGCTGCCCGTGCTGTCTTTCCAACTGTCGAGAATGCAATTGCTGCTGTTACTTCTATTTTACAAGTCGGTATTCCAATTGCTCGAGTTGAATTAGTCGACGAAGAGTCTGTTCGCCAAGTAAATCATTACAGCGACACCGCTTATCCTGAAAAACCAACACTATTTATCGAATTCCACGGTAATGAAGCAGGCTTAGCACAAGATGTTTTATTTACGCGTGAAATTATGGAGGATCATGGTTGCGTGGAAATGCAGTTCGAATCGGATAACACTGCTCGCACCAAACTGTGGGATGCTCGTCACAACTTAGCATACGCTTATACACATGGTCATCCAGGTAAAAGACAGATGGTAACGGATGTGTGCGTAGCCATTTCAGATCTAGCAGATGCTGTACGTTTTGCACGTCAGCAACTAAATACTGCTAATCTTCCAGGTGGCGTATTAGGTCATGTCGGTGATGGTAACTTCCATACAATAGTTATGATTGATTTGAAAAATGCAGAAGAAATTAAAAGAGCCGATGCCTTCAATGAAGCCATCGTACAATTTGCACTAGATCGCAACGGTACTTGCACAGGAGAACACGGGGTGGGAGTTGGTAAACAAAAATACCAAGCCAAAGAACATGGCGAATCGTATAATGTCATGAAAGCTATTAAAATCTCACTTGATCCAAAGAATATTTTGAATCCAGGTAAAATTGTTCGAATTGAAGAGTAAATATTAAAATCTGATATTCCGCTTCTAATTTTTATTAGGAGCGGCATTTTTATTTGATTTTCATAATCTTCTTGAAAAATCCTTAATCATCATTATAATAAGTATATTATAAAAATATTCAGAATAGTATTTATATTCTTTTTTTATAGAGTAGTACTTACTTTTAATAGTCTTTACTTACCCTATTTGAAAATTTACAAGCAAGAGACAGAAAGGATGTTGTTCAAATGAAAACTCTTGAAACGTTTAGCACTTTTATCGGAAAATACTTTGCTGTATGGGTAATGCTTATTGCCGTAATAGCTTATTTAGCACCCACACCCTTTTTAGGATTAGGGCAATATATCACAATACTACTTGGGGTTGTCATGTTTGGAATGGGACTTACACTAAAAGCCAGTGATTTTAAATTAGTTTTGACAAAGCCGTTACCAGTATTCATCGGGATTATAGCACAGTTTACGATTATGCCTCTTACTGCACTTGCAATCGCTTATATATTGCAATTACCTTCAGAATTAGCTGCAGGTCTTGTATTACTAGGTTCTGTTCCAGGTGGGACTGCTTCTAATGTTATGGTGTATTTAGCAAAAGGAAACGTGCCCCTATCTATTACAATGACTTCTGTTTCTACATTACTTGCACCAATTTTGACACCACTATTATTATTGCTATTAGCTGGTCAATGGATGCCTGTAGATGCAAAATCAATGTTCATGTCTATTATTCAAGTTATTATCGTTCCAATCGCTCTTGGCATACTAGTTCGCAAATTCTTGCCAACTGTCGTTGATAAAAGTATTTCTATTGTGCCTTTAATTTCCGTTTTCGCAATTATTGTCATAGTATCAGCCGTGGTTTCAGGGAACCAAGATAAAATCGCTTCTGCAGGTTTACTAGTATTCTTTGCAGTATTTTTACACAACGGTGCAGGGTTATTATTAGGATACTACGCAGGCAAATTATGTGGTCTTTCTTTACAAGATCAACGGGCTATTTCTATAGAAGTAGGTATGCAAAACTCCGGATTAGGTGTCGCACTTGCTGCAGCACACTTTGGCCCCCTAGCAGCTTTACCAAGTACATTTGGAGCTGTATGGCATAATATCTCTGGACCAATTCTTGCAACATATTGGTCAAAGCGTCCAGTCCGTAATGTTGAAGTTGATAAGATTACTTCCACTGTTACACAAAAGGCCAAAAGCATATAAGATTGCTTCTCTAAAGTAAAAAAATCCCCACCAGTTATTGAGGACACTGAAAAAGTCCATAAAATGAATTTTAGCCATGGCGGAAACGAGTAATCGTTTCTGCCATGGCTTTTCTTCGATGCCGTTAATTTCCGTTCCGGCGGACGCTTTCCTGGGGACGAACTTTGAGCCTCCTCGTCGCTAACGCTCCTGCGGGGTCTTAAGATGTTCGCTAGTTCCCCAAGGAGTCGCCGCCTGCACTCCAATCAACTAGTTTTATCGTTTTTTCTGAGTTTTATTCCTTCCTATTCACACCTAACACTTTATAATAAAAGGACTAATTCAAGGTGGTGCTGTCCATGATCTCCAAGCAAGAAACATTCACTCTAAGTCCTTATCTGGTGATAAAAGAAAAATGTCCATTAAAACCAACTTCAAATGAAATCACAGAAATAAAAAAGAAGTAGGTAAAAATCAAACACAAACGTATTACTTTGACATAGAAAAATGTAAGGTTTGTCCATTATAAGTTGGCTGTTATAAAGACGGTGCCAAAAGCAAAACGTATACAATTTCCATAAAATTAACCGAACATGAGAGCAAGCAGCTTTTTAAGCAACGGAAAAATCGCGGGTTTATTTGGCCTGGAAGCCCAAGGAACTACAACAATATTTGAGGTGAATTTGAAACGTATCTTGAAGCTAATAAATGAAGAATAAGGGAAATACAAAAAAACACCGGCACTTTCTGTTCAAAATCAAACAAAAAGTGCGGGTGTTTGCTATTGAAGAACATTACATTTTAAAAATGTAAGTTTTCAGTACCCTCCAGTTATATAGATGGGAATTTAGTATGTTAATGATTATTAACATTACAATCTATTTTACACTTACTTTTTTGGTGTATAAATGGATTTATCCTTTCCATCAATGATTAATACTGATTTCCCGGGTATCTTTTCTCCTTGAGCGATGGTTTCATCTTCAGAGAAATTGGCTATTACACTCAAATCTTCTCCATATTCAGTCATTTGAACTAATCTGTCATCTGATAGAATTTTATAATCTGTCATCTCTTCCTTTATTGCTTTTTTGCTGAAATTTGACCATACTTTAGAATGGTTTATTATTGTTGTTTTGTACTTTTCCCACTCGTGTTTATCAATATGATATAGAGGTGGTACATTGTAAAGTATTTCATACAGCATTCTATTTTCAATTTCATCTTCTATTTTTAGAGTTCCCCATCCCCACCAATATGTCGTAATCACTGAATCGTTGTAAACTAACTTATATAATGGAATGGTGTAGTTGGAATCCAAAAATAGTTTCTTGTACTTATCCTTTACAGGTATTTGTTTAGAAAATAGTTCTGGAACTCCGCCAGTACTCGAATAGTATCTTCCTACATAATAATTACTCTCTTTATTTTTGCCCATATCCTCATCCATCCAGGAAAATGAGGGGGTTTCTATTCCATGTGCAAAAGCAATCGTTTTGTTAACAAAATCATTTCCACCTTCAGTTCCGACTACCATTCCCCATTCTTTTTGTAGATACTCCATTCTCTTAATTCGAGCTTGGGCATCTTCTGACTCAGTAGTAGTATGTTCTGGTGAGTAGTCATCAAAGATCTCTCCTGTACCATCTGTATCTAAAAACCATGAGTTAAATGGTAAACCAGTATTTAAGATCGACGTTACTCTTTCTTTCACACTCGGCATCGCTAATGTTGGATTCAACTTTCTACCTACACCTTGGAATCCTTCAATTTTACTTCCATCTTTTTTAGTGACGGTTGCATTTTCAAAAAGTGAAGTGTCCTTAAATTTAGCCGTTTCCCACTGCTCTTTACCTGGTTCATGGATTGAATGATACGAATCGTAAGTACCGATTAAATATCCCTGATTTTCTGCTTCTTTTACTAACTCTGGTTTAATAAAACCTTCTTGCCAGTCATCTAAACCAATCCATAAATTTGCTAATCCTGAATGCTTCATATCCTTTATGACATCTATTGTATTTGCATCTGCCCACTTTTCTATTGGATCCACTACGTTACCAAGCTCGTTTTTTAATAATCTCTTATTAAGTTCAATTAATTCTACTGGATTTAATTTGTCTATTTTCTTATTTATTAACTTTTGAATTTCTTTATCCTCTTTAGTAAATACTTCCGGATTGTAAAATTCTTTTAGTTGCATGACAGCACTTAAGCTTTTTACTATTCTATTTTTAGTATATTTGTCTACGTAATCGTAAGTATTTAAATCATCATACGCAGCTGCAAGCTCTGTCCCATCTTCAACTTTAGTAGCTAATAACTCCTGAATCCATAATTTCAGCTTATCAGGGAAACTACTTTTCAATCTTGCCCATTGTATATTTTCTTCTGAAATTACAGTTCTGTCCCAAAAATAAACATGAGGAGCACCATAAAGTTTTTCAATATTATTATTTTCTTTAGCCTTCTCATTCAATGATTTAAAGTCACCTTGCTCAATCAAATAATTTTTATAAGTTTTGGCAACATGTACTGGATTTTTTTTCGTTAAATATATTCTAAAACCATATTCCTTCTGTTGATTGATAGACGGGAACTCATGATTAAAAGTAAACTCTATATTTTTCTTTGTATCAAAAGAAATTTCATTATTGTAGGGATTTTTAATAATGTATACTAACGAATATTCATCTTTATCAACCGCAAAAAACTGCATGGAGAAAGATTCAATCAATTTCATTTTTTCTTCATTTAGATGGTCTTTCCAAACTGCATCATCGCTTGGAATGTACTTCCCTTGATTTAATGGGAGTAGATATCCATTACCTTTCACTTTCGGCCAAGCAAACGTATTTTCATCGTCTTTACTGGATTTGATGGTTACATCTACATACTTATCTTTCTTTTCGATATCAATATCAAGATCCTGTTCTGCATAGGTCCAGCTAATATTATCTTCACTGTCTTTTAAATTTGAAACTTTCATTTTCTCCAATGGTTCTGATGCCTTTTCCTTATTTCCATTGGATTCCACCTCAAGCGTAAAGGTTTCCGGATCTACACTAAAGTTAAAATCTAAATTATCTTTTTGCGTGTAGCCCACTTTGTTTGGCCTTTTTTCTTTGCCAGCGCATCCTGTAAGAAAACTAATAGCAAAGACTACAATTACCATGATAGATATTATTTTTTTCATGTATCGCACCTCCTAGTCTTAGACTAACTCGGGCTTGTTACACGAATGTGACAAAAAACTCTAACTTATTATTTTTCAATTCAAATCCATAATCCACATTGTGATTATCTAAAATGGTCTTAATAATAGGTAAACCCAATCCTGTTCCAGAAAGCTCCTTACTTCTTGATTTTTCTAGTACATAGAAAGGTCTCCAAATATTTTCTAAATCATTTTCAGTCATTTCACCTATCCCGTTAGCAATCGTCAGCTTCACGGCATTATTGGCTTTCTTTAAAGCAATTTCAATATTCTTGTCATAGGAATATTTAATGGCATTCGTAATTAAATTATCGAGTACAATATCGATTCCTTCTTTTTCAGCTTGAATCAAATATTCTCTGCTCGCATCTACATCTAGTGATAAATTAATATCGTATTCCTGCAGGATCAGCTTGTACTTCTTTGTCATTTCAATAATTCTTTTACCTATATCAAAAGTAGATTTGTTTAATGTACCATTCTCTAGTGCTGTCCAAAACAAAAGCTTCTCTATTAGAGCATTCATTTTTTCAATCTGTTCTTCAATGGTGTCTCTGTAAGTACCGTCATCCAGACCGTCCGATATTCCTTGTTCATATACTTTCACTAATGATAGTGGTGTTTTCAACTCATGGGATATGTCTGCCATTAGTTCTTTCAAACGCTTATTTTGACTATTAATTTCTTCATGAGCTTTTTCTAATTTTCCACTCATAATGTTTATACTTTTTGCTAGCTCTCCTACTTCATCATTTGTCATTATCTCTTCTTTCCTAAAATTTAAATTGGCTATATCTTGAGATAAATTTTTCAAGGATTCTAATGGTTTTGTAATTTTGTTGGATATAATCACTACTAAAAAGACAATTAACATGACAGAAATGGACATCAAAACAATATTAAATCTATTTATTATGGAAATAGTATCTTCCATATGCGGCAATGGTAATCCAATAGCGATTATATAATTATCTATTTTCATAAATTTAGTTAAAACTTTATATTTACTTACCCCTTGGTCGTATATCTTATTTACGTTTTTTTCCTGCAACTTATCCAACGTCTGTTCAGTAAGCCAAAATTTGTTTAGCTTTATTTTTTTCTTGTCAAATTCCATAATTATTCTTTCATTAATTTGATCCAAACTTCCACTTACTTCTGAATAGACAATAGTAATAGCGTATTTCTCTTCTATCTTTTTCAAATCATTTAAAAGGTTTTTCTTAGGCTCCTTGAGTATATGGCTAGCCGCCTTATCCAAAACCTTGTTTTGCTCATGAATGTAATATCTGTCTACCAAAAATATATTTGCTAGTATCGAGAATATATAAATGCAAATTACTACTGATGATATACCAATAGAAAATTTATTTCTTATTTTAATCTTCCTTCACCTCCAGGCAATATCCAATGCCTCTGTAGGTTTTAATCAGGTCATCTCCAATTTTAGTTCTTAATCTTCTGATATGAGTATCTACAGTTCTATGATCCCCCTCATAATCCAAGCCCCAAACTAAATCAATCAACTTATCCCTTGATAAAATCACGCCTTTATTTTTTATGAAGAAAAGCAATAAATCATATTCTATCTTTGTTAGTTGGATAGGTTCTTCTTCTTTATATGCTTTCTTTTCACTCTCTTTGATGAGAATATCTTTCACTTTTATTTCTTCACTCATATTCAATAGCTTTTTTACTCTTAAAATTAATATACGCGGATCAAATGGCTTTTTAATATATTCATCAGCTCCACCATGTAAGGCGTGTATTTCATCTTCATTTTGACCTTTCGCTGTTAATATTAGAACTTTAGTTTGACTGTTTTCCTTAATATATTTACATACTTCTATTCCATCAATTTTAGGCATCATCCAGTCTAAAATTGCTAGCTTAATCTTAGTTGTTTCAAAAATCTCCAACGCTTCCTGTCCATCTCCAGCTTCTAGAATATTAAAGCCTTCATCTTTTAGATAGGCTGAAAGTATTTTAACCATATGCTGTTCATCATCTGCTATTAGAATATTCATTTTATACACTCCTTTCCGATTTCATATATAGGTAAGCGTCAAATAATCCCCACCTAGCGCATAGAGGGTATTATTTGACGCTTATCTTTTAAAAGTCATTTTATAAAGTTATGTTAAACACCGATATTTCTGCAGGGTTCCAAAATCGAACGGGTATCCTCGTAGTACCAATCCCGCTATTTACATATAGATACTTATGGATACCAAGCTGATATAACCCTTTGGTGTATTTCTCTGCAAGAGGGGGCGTATATATAGCACCAATCACTGGGACATCAACTTGTCCACCGTGACTATGCCCTGCAAGTGCGACATCAATATTTTCATCTCCTACCTGGTCTATAAGGTCAGGCTGATGTAATATAAGGAGGTTCATCCCCTCATCATTTGTACCTTCATATGCTCTTTGAACATCAGGATTTCCAAGCATCGCTTCATCCAATCCTATAACATTTATTACTTTTCCATTTTCAAGATCTATAACGTTACTCTCATTAGTCAGTAACTTAAATCCAGATGAACTCATTATCTCTTCATAAAACCTAACTCCACCGCCTCCACGATCATGATTTCCCCAAACTGCATAATTTCCATATTTACTACTTAGTCTACCCAATATCGTACTTATTTTTGACCTATCTTCAAACTCAGATGGTACATCCATTAAGTCTCCAGTAAAAGCTATTACATCAGGTTCAAGTCGATTAATTTTCTCAACAAGTTTACCAAGTTGCTCTAGCGAATAATTCGGACCTAAATGCACATCTGAAAATTGCACTACCTTTAATGAACTTTCTCCTCCTGCTACGACTTCCAGTTCATATTCCTTTGTGATTAGGCGTTTCGGCTCTATCTTAAATGAATATATGACGATTCCCGCTACAACTATACTTAATACAATTAGGCATTTTATAATATTAAAAATTAATCTTTTCATACTTTCACTACCATTCTAACGTATTGTTAATAACTTTTGAATCAACACCAAAACCAAAATCTATATTTTCTACTTTCGAAAAGACCTCGTGGATTAGAATAAACTAAATCTGTTACGCGAATGTTACAAAAAACTCAAACCTATTCCCGATAGTTCCTTTGGGTTTGGAGAAGCGTCCGCTACTCCTGCGGGAAAAGCGAGACAGACGAGACCCTGCAGGAGCGCAGCGACTAAGCGGCTCGGCGCTCGCTCGCGGTAAGCTTCGGAAAACCTGATCTATCTTGTTTAAAATACAGTCTGTAGTCTATTTAATTGAATGAGTAAATAGAAAAGTAAAAGGTAGCATTTTATTGGTTTGGAGAAGCGTCTACTCGACTCCTGCGGGAATTGCGAGACAGACGAGACCCTGCAGGAGCATAGCGACGAAGCGGCTCGGCGCACGCACGCGGAAAGCGAGTGGTAAGCTTCGGAAAACCTGATCTATCCTATAGAAAAATAAAAAGACTGTAGAAAACTCGTTTTTTTCGAGTTTGTCTACAGTCTACATCACTATTAGTAGTAATGTACTTTTTTAAATTTATGAAACATGTAGCCTTATACACTTTATGTTAATGTCAGCATCGTTTTCAATTAGTATCTACCCTAAGATAGAAGCTAAAACTGCTTTTTGGGCATGAAGACGATTTTCCGCTTGTTCGAAGATAAATGAGTTTGGTCCATCAATAACAGATGTCGCTACTTCTTCTTCACGGTGGGCTGGTAAGCAGTGCAAGAACATATAATCTGCTTTTGCATTCGCTACTAATGCATCGTTAATTTGATAATCATTAAAGTCTGCTAAACGTTTTGCAGCTTCCTCTTCTTGCCCCATAGAAGTCCATACATCTGTATAAATCACATCTGCATCTTTTGCTGCTTCAGCAGGATCATATGTGAATGATACAGTACTACCATTTACAGTTGCAATTTCCGTTGCTTTTCTCATGACTGCCTCACTTGGTTCATACGCTTTAGGTGTTGCTACAACTACATCCATTCCAACATGTGCAGCAGCTACTACTAATGAATGGGCTACATTATTTCCATCACCAATATATGCTAGTTTTAAGCCCTTCACATAACCTTTTTCTTCTGCAATTGTTTCAAGGTCAGCAAGTGCTTGACATGGATGAGCAAGATCTGTTAGACCGTTAATAACAGGAATAGATGCGTGTTCAGCGAGTTCTTTTACCATTTCATGTGAATTTGCACGAATCATAATACCGTCCAAATAACCTGATAATACATGCCCAGTATCATAAATAGATTCTCCACGTCCTATTTGTAAATCGCGAGCATGCATAAACATACCTTTTCCACCGAGTTGATTCATACCTACTTCAAATGAAATACGAGTACGTGTAGAATGCTTTTCGAAAATCATTCCTAACGTTTTCCCTTCTAATAACGGAGGACATTTCCCTTCTTTAGTAATAGTTTTCAATTGAATGGATAAGTCTAGTAAGCTCTGTACCTCCTCACTTGTATAGTCTACAAGTGAAATTAGATCTTTGCCTTTTAAGCTTTCTACTAATTTTAGTTGCACTAATTCTAATAGTTTCATATATGATCACTCCCAACTTTTTTATTGTTAATAACCATTATACATATGCATAAATATTAAATCAATTGTATTTTTATGTTTTTTCCAAAAAATTAAAATCCTTTGCTCGTGTGAGCCAAGGATTTTAATATAACCTTATTCAAAGATAATTTTATTTACTGTTTCACGGTCTAATTTCTTAATCACTTCAACGATTAATTTAACGGTATTTTCAAAGTCATCACGATGTAAAATCCCTGCATGTGAATGAATATAACGCGTTGCAATACCGATTGATAAAGAAGGTACACCGTTAGCAGTTATGTGAATGGCACCTGCGTCTGTACCGCCTCCTGGAATAGCTTCATATTGGAATGGGATGCTATTTTCATTTGCAGTATCCACCACAAGATCACGTATACCTTTATGTGCAATCATCGAAGCATCATAAATAATAATTTGTGGGCCAGCACCTATCTTACTCGTTGATTCTTTTGATGTAATTCCTGGTGTGTCACCAGCAATACCTACATCAACTGCAAAACCGATGTCAGGTCGAATTTTATGCGTCGCTACTTTAGCTCCACGTAAACCAACCTCTTCTTGGACAACACCACATCCATAAACGACATTCGGATGTTTTTCGTCTTTTAGCCCTTTTAATACTTCAATTGCAATCGCACAGCCGATACGGTTATCCCATGCTTTAGCAAGTAAATGTTTTTCGTTTTTCATCACTGTAAATTCAAAATAAGGTACGACCATATCGCCAGGTAAGATACCCCATCCTTCAGCTTCTTCTTTAGAAGTAGCGCCAACGTCGATGAACATATCTTTAATTTGGAAAGGTTTGTTGCGTACTTCTGCTGGTAAAATATGCGGTGGTTTAGAACCAATTACACCAATAATCGTTTCACCTTTACGCGTAATGACTTGCACGCGTTGTGCTAGCATTACTTGTGACCACCAGCCACCGATTGTTTGAAATTTCAAGAAACCTTTATCATCAATTTGAGTGACCATGAAGCCTACCTCATCTAAATGGCCTGCTATCATAACTTTAGGTCCGTTTGCATCGCCCACTTTTTCAGCGATTACTCCACCTAAATTATCACTATCCATTCTGTCAGCAAAAGGTGCGATGTACTTTTTCATTACCTCGCGTGCTTCACGTTCATTACCTGAAGCAGCACGTGCGTCAGTTAGTTCTTTTAACATTGTTAAAGTCTCATCCAATTGTTGCATTATTTCGTCCTCCTAAATATTCGAATCTTCAACTATTATAATTCAATAATAGCCAATTTTCAAAAAATACTCTAGTATCCATTGCGCTGACGTTCATAATTTTTTTCGTTTTTTGCGATATACGCTTGCACGATATCATCAGCTGTAAAATCTAATGCATTTGCCAGGGCACCATATAAAATCCATGCATCTTCATATTGTGCTCTCTCAGGCTTAAGAATGAAGTTTAGAACTGCCCCTTCCGTCTGGATGAAGAGATCTGTCAAATCTCCCTCACGACATGCTGTTGGCCACTCTACTAAATCATCGAAACCCTTCATAATACCTAATGATAATAAGAAGTGAATAGAATCTACAAACTCTTCTAAAATCACCGAACGCTCAGAAGGTCCCTTTGTGCTCCAAAACTTAAAGCAACGTGTTTCATTTGCAAGTTCACCTAACTCAACAAGTAATGCTAACCCTTTTTCACGGAATACATCCTTTGTAATTTGTTGTGTTTCTTCAATAAATGCATCAAGTTGTTGCTGCATTGTAAAAAGTTTTTGTAAATTCATTATAATTCCCCTAACATTTTTGAAACTTTTCTATCTCTTCTATCGTATAGGAAAGAATAATGTTTGTACAAGGGGGAACTGTAGATGCTTGTTCTCATTCGTGTTTCATTAGTTGTGCTCATTTTATATGTCATGTATAAAGTCATTCGCTACTTTTTTAATCCAAAGCGAAAATTTGAAGATGCGGTACAACGAAGAAGCTACTACTTCTATGATGATTCAAAAAACGCACGAAAGAACTTTTTTATTTCTTATAAAGGCGCTATGTTCGAGGGTGAAAAGTATCTAGGATCAGCTAATGACACATTAGATGTCGTATCCATCTTCATTGATACGAAAAATGTAATGGAACTCCAAGGCTTAAAGAAAGATGATTTTCTATTTTTAGAAAGCGAAATCCGTCGCCACTATCCAAATGCGACAATTAATTGGAAAAATCCAATTGAACAATTGATGAAGTAAAAAAGTACCGTCTTTTTAAGACGGTACTTTTCAGTATCTCGATAAAAGGTATTCAGAATGCTCGCATCCTGAATGTCTTTTGTTTTTTTATATATTTTCGTTATTGTGATCCTCTTTAATACCATTTTAGGAATTAGCCAAGTCCAATTGGCTAATTTGTTTAAATTTACAGCAGGAAAAGTAAGCATCGCTTGCATGAACACTTTTTTAAGACCTTTAAAGTTGTCCACCGCACCCTCAATTTTGAGGTACTAGTTGATATAAAGCAAATCATTTCAATTTGATCTTTGCTTTTAGGATTACTTTTTCTCGTCATCATTTTCTATCACCTTCAAAAGATTTGTTTTTATCACATGTGTAGTTGATTAGAGCGGAGGTTGCGACTCCTGCGGGAAAAGCGGGACTGTCCAAGACCCTGCAGAAGCGTAGAGACGAAGCGGCTTGGCGCCTGCCCGCGGAAAGCGTCCAGAAATCAACGGTCTTATCTATTTTTTAAAAGAAAAAAGACTGTAGACAAACTCGAATTTCTTCGAGTTTGTCTACAGTCGGAAAGGTACCTTCTTTTTATGACGGTACTTTTTTATTAATAGATAGCTAATGAAATGACGGCATAAATAACCGCAATCGCCGGTAAGCCAAATGCAAAGGAGGTATGTTGCGTTTTATGACGAAAAATTCGCATACCTATATACGAACCTATTCCCCCTCCAAAAAGTGCAACAAGCCATAAAGTCCTTTCTCTAATACGCCATTCATGATTGATAGCCTTTCTTTTATCATAACCCATTAAAATTAAACCAATTGCAGACATAAGTAATATCCAATAAAGTATAATTGCACTCATCTTATTCTCCTTCCAGAGACATATTTTTCTTATAAAAAACACACAGTCTAATTGCTGTGTGTTTTTACTGATTATTACAATTATATATACTTATACAAATACTATACTAATTATTTTGCTGTTACATAGGTTTTCTTCGCTGTAATATAATAACCATTCGTTAATTTTAATCGTGGGGTACCATTCGTTCCGTATGCAATACTACTTAATTTGACAGTAGATCCTACAGCAATTGCTTGTCCTCTATTAGCTGCCGTAAAAGAAGTACTTTTATATTGATATACTTTCTTAGTAACTTTTACTTGACCAGGGTTACTTGTCAAATAGTCATAATAGTTAGTTGGTAGCTTTAATACGTAGTCTTTATTTGCAGTGATATATGAGCCCGATGTCGTTATTAATCTCGGAGTACCATTCTTCGTATACGCAATGTCTTTAATACTTAAAATCGTATTCTTTTTGACACCTGAAATTTTATTACTAGATGTAAGATTTACACTCTTGTATGCATTTAATCCTTTTTTCACAACAATGTTTTTTGGCACTGTAGTGTAGTACTGATCAATATTACTTGTTACTTTTAAAACAAATTTTTTGTTCGCAGAAATATATTTACCATTCGTTAATTTTAGTCGCGGAGTACCGTTTGCAGTTTTAACAATACCTGAAACTGATACTATAGAATTCTTACTTAATGCAGCACCTTTATTTGCAGTTGTAAAACTTGTGGAACTATATTGATAGACCGTTTTCTTCACTACTACTTTTTTAGGGTTAGTTGTATAATACTCATCTTTCCCTGCTGTGTCAGTTTCAGCTTCTTCTGTAAAGAATTGCAGTGGTGTATTTGGATTTAAACGATTTAAATCCACGTAAGTTGAAATACCAGGAACAACCCCCTTATCTGTATATTGCCATAGATTATAATTATAGGCTGGAACAGTATTTGTATTGTTGTAACGTGGAATCCAAACAAAATCAAATTTTGACGTATCAATATTTAAATCTTTATATAAATGGTGCGCAATGTAAACACCTATTTTTTTATCTGTTTTAGTACGCAGTTGCTTCACGTATGCGTTGATAATTGTACGCATACTTTCGCCAGATTTACTCGTATTTTCTTCAACATCTAATACATAAAATTTAGCATCTTTACTAGCACGATTGTAAAAAGAATTTGCCTCTACTTTCGCATCTGCAGTAGATTCCGCTAGGCTATATGAATATACCCCAAAAGGTACGCCGTATTTAAGAGCACCAGCTTCATATTCCTTGTGTTTTATATCTTCTAAAATTGAACCATATTGGGTGCGAATAATAACCAGATCTAAATTCTTACTTGCTGTCGCCCAATCGATAGTTCCTTGCCATTTTGAAATATCCGCAATAACCGGTTCCACAGCACGTAATTGCAAATTAGAATTTGCCTTCACTTCAGGTTCGGTTTCCCACTTTGTTTTGCTATCTGGATTAGCAGGCCCTAATTCACTTGCCGAGGTGGTTTGCAAGGCAAAAAAACTTACAGCGACTAAACAGAATAGCATTGTTATAAAACGTAGTTTTTTCATATTTTGTAGCTCCTTATGTATTTTCGCTATTTCAATATGTGAAGCAATCTAGAAATAGCCACTTAAGCATAACAAAATCTATATAACAAATTGAACACAACTCCAAATCATTTCCTTTACGAACTTTAAATTCATCTAACAGTTGTATATCATAACAGTTCCAAAATGTTATATTTCACAAACAAAAAATGAAACTAAAAGAAAAACAATGAAAGGGAACTACACTCCCCCCATTGTTTTATTTTCCCCTATCAACTATTACTGCACATAACTTTTATTTGCAGTTGTATAATAGCCATTTGGTAGTTTAAGTCTTGGCGTACCGCCTTTTGTATAGACAATTGCAGAGACTTTTAGCATTTTACCTTTTGCTATTGCCATATCTCTATTTGCTGAAGTTAAAGAAGTACTTTTATATTGATATATTTTCTTTACTGTCTTTACTTCAATAGGTTTAACTGTAATATAATTCGCAATGTTAGCTGTTGTTTTTAATACATATTTTTTATTTGCAGTTACATATGTCCCCGAAGTGGTTTTCAAACGTGGTGTACCACCCTTTGTATAATCAATATCTGCAATACTAACAATCTTACCTTTTTTTAATGTAGAAACTTTTTTAGCAGTTGTAAAACTTGTACTACTATAATTTGTCACATCATTTTTTATAACGACATTCTTTGGAACTGCAGTATAATAATCGTCAATATTTGAAATTAACTTTACTACATAGCTCTTGCTAGCTGTAATATACATTCCATTAGCTAATACTAATCTCGGTAACCCATTGTTAGAGTAGTCTATACCTTTTACTTCAACAATTGTATTTTTGCTCAGTGAACCTGCTTTCTTCGAAGTAGTAAAATTTTTGTTGGTATATTGATTCACTTTTTTTCGTATAGATACTTTCTTAGGATTCTTTGTATAATAATTTGAAAGATCAACAGGTTTGCTATTTTCTTTTGTAAAGAAATCTAATGATACATTCGGGTTTAATCTATTTAAATCTACATTTGTATTAATTCCAAGCACTGTTCCTTTGTCCGTATATTGCCACAAGTGGTATTCATAGTCCGGAGGTGTATCTGTAGTGCTATATCGTGGAATCCATACGAAATCAAATTTGGTTGTATCAATGTTTAATTGTTTATATAAATGGTGTGCGATATAGACGCCAATTTTTTTATCTGTTTTCGTGCGTAACTGGGCTACATATGCATTGATAATATCACGAACACTCTCTCCATTAGTTGCTGTTTCTTCAATATCAATTACATAAAATTTAGCATTTTTGTTAGCACGATCGTAAAAAGTATTTGCTTCAATTCTCGCTTCTGCAGTAGATTTAGCCATACTATATGAATAAACACCGAATGGCACACCGTATTGCAATGCTCCTGCTTCATATATTTTATGATATGTATCTTCTAAACCACTACCATATTGTGTACGAATAATCGCTAAGTCTAGTACTTTACTAGCTGTTGCCCAATCTATTAAATATTGCCATTTCGAAATATCGGCAATGACTGGCTCAGCTGATTGTACTCTAACATTCATATTGTACTGCTCTTTTTCTTCTTTCTCCCATTCAGTCGTGCTATCTGGATTAGCTGGCGCTAAATTGTTCGCAGCCAAAGTTGTTATACTAATAGAACAAATTACAATCATGCAAACAAGTGTAAGTATAATACGTTTCTTTTTCAATGTTTAAATCCCCTTATACCTTCTTCTAAAGTCACCCTACTATGTATCTAGACTTTGAACTCTATGAGTTTAACAAATTCATGCGTCTTCTAACATCCACAATTTAGACGAATTTTATTTGCCCAACTAGTTCAATACAAGCAAAATTGTTATTCTAAGAAAACTTTAGACCTATAATTGACTATTAATTTTTCAAAAAAGTATAATTCATATGACTTTTTTAATAACTCTTCGTTTTCTACATAAAAATGCCATTAATAGATTTTACACTACTAATGGCATTTGAGGTTCTTATGCTTTTATCTCTAATTGCATGGCTGGTCCGAAAAATTCATAATGTACTTGCGATTCTTTGAAGCCTAAAGTATATAAGTCATTGATGACCGCTTCCATAAAGTTAGCTGGACCACATACATAAACGTTGCTACCTTTAGCTACATGTTGCTGTATAAAAGCACTATTGATAATACCATTGGGTTCATCAGAATTTAATTTTAAATACTTTGCATTTGGCATTTCCGCTAATAATGTATCAATTTCTCTTTCAAATGCATGGTAGTTTTCGGAACGAGCGCAATGGATAAATGTTGTCTTACGATCAACATCTGTAGTTGCAATTGTTTCAAACATACTCATTAAAGGTGTGATACCTACGCCACCACTAATGAATGCAACCGGTGCTGTTGAAGTCATATCTAATTGGAAATCACCAGCTGGAGCACTTACTTGTAATGTATCTCCCTCTTTTAACTGTTCATGTAAATAAACTGATACGACTCCATTTGGATGTCCTTCATCTTCACGTTTAACTGAAATTCGGTATGCCTCTTCACCAGCTGCTTGCGATAAGCTATATTGGCGATTATGCAAGTACTTTTCGCCTGGAATTTCAATTTGTACTGTAATATACTGGCCTGGTTTGTATGCAGGTAATTTTTTAGCATCAGCAGGTTTTAAGTAAAAAGAAACGATTTTTTCGTTTTCCTGTATTTTTTTCACTACCACAAATTCTTTAAAGTAGCGCCAACCACCTTCTTGAGCTTCCGCTTCTTTGTACATCACTTCTTCTGTTTGGATAAATGCATCAGCAATTACGCCGTATGCTTCTCCCCATGCTTGGATAATTTCATCTGTTGCTGCATCATCAAGAACTTCTTTTATCGCTTTTAATAAAAACTCTCCGACAATTGGATAATGCTCTGCTTTTATGCCTAAGCTACGGTGTTTATGAGCAATCTGTTTTACAACGGGTAAAATGGCTTCTAAGTTTTCAATATGCACTGCTGCTGCATAAACAGTGTTTGCTAAAGCAGTTTGTTGACGCCCTTTTGCTTGATTTGCATGATTAAATATATTTAATAGTTCAGGATGTGCTTCAAATAGATTACGGTAAAACACTGTTGTAATGGCCTTACCATGGACTTCCAATACTGGTGCTGTTGATTTTACAATTTCCATTGTTGATTTAGATAACATATCAAACACTCCTTTTCTTAACTGTCTATAATTTACGCCTATTTCTACTTTAAAGCAATATATAAAATACATCTTTAACACAAAAGACACATTTAAAATACATCTTTTGATTTTTTAGACACAATTCAATGCCATGTTATAATGTAAAAGAAATGGTGGTGAATCAAATGCGTTTAACTTTGTATACAGATTATTCTCTACGTGTCCTATTGTATTTAGGCGCAAGAAACATTGAAGACCTCTCTACAATTAAAGAAATTTCGGAGGCTTATGGTATTTCTAAAAACCATTTGATGAAGGTAACGCACGAACTCGGAAAACTTGGTTATATTGAAACTGTTAGAGGTAGAGGTGGCGGTATCAGATTAGCCTTAAATCCAGAAGATATTGTCATCGGAAAATTAGTCCGACAAACCGAGGAGGACTTCTACCTTGTAGATTGTTTTAATCCAGAATCGGTGGGCTGTATTATTTCACCTGTCTGCAGTTTAAAGGGTGCTCTAAACAAAGCACTGCATGCATATATTGCAGTTCTTGATGAATATACTTTAGCTAATTTTCTGCACTCAAAAGAGGAATTAGCTGCACTGTTATTTCCTGACCAAAAATAAAAAGAGATAATCTCCTTAATCAAAAAGCGATTATAGATTATCTCTTTTTTATTTGTTACTTTGTCAAATTAAGTGCAACACTTGCTCCATGAACGCTTCGTGTGCAGATTTCCAGCCCAAGCATTTTCTTGGGCGATTATTAATTAAA